>JALRJG010000001.1 GCA_023261215.1 Pseudomonadales bacterium
AATTCAGGCTATAACCCCCTCGATGCTGGGTTTTGCGCCTCTACCGTCTCTTCCGATATTCACTTTTCCAATTTGGGCCTTTCTTTTCAGGCCCATTCAAGGGCCCAATCGCCAACTCATCCAGGCGAGAGAATTAGATAAGCGCCCAAGATCATTAAGCTTAGAAAAACCAAACGCCTCACCGCTTGGTCTGGAATCGATGACAAATGGGGCTCAATCAGTAAGGTGGTCACCAACATCACCGGCGCAGCCAGCACTGTTTTCAGCAAGACATCGGCAGAGTAATGACCTGCGAACCCGCCGAGTATTGCCCGCGCAAAGGTGCTCAAAAAGAAGACCGCCAACAAACAGGCCCTGATCACAGGAATCGACAGCGGCTGTCTGTACATCAGATAAGCGATGGGTGCGCCGGCTGCGCTGAACAGACCTCCAAAGAATCCACCCAACAAGCCAACCCCAGTAAAGAGGGGCAAAGGGCTCACCGCTGGATAGATCGAGGGGCGGAGCATCAATGTCACCCCTGCGAGCAACACCATCACACCGATGATCAATTTCAGGAGTGCAACTTGATCTCGCCCAACTTGGTCCAACCAAAAAAATCCTGCCCCCAACATGGGTAGCAAACCGATCATAATCGCTAAAACCAACCTAAAATCGAGTTCTCGGTAGGCGCGGCGCAACAAAAACCCTGTGTTCATCAACGAAATCAGCGAGACAATCGCCGCACAATCAACAACGGAGATCACACCGAACGCTGCCGTGAGCGCCACCAAAATCAGCCCGAGTGCAAATCCCGTAATCGTTTGAACCGTGGTCGCAATCACCACCATGAGCAAAAACTGAATCAGGCTCCAAGCTTCCATACCTAAATTTCGCTACACTCAGCGGGACAACCTATTGGATGATTCATGGACTTTCTGCTCGAAGATAAGACGGTATTGGTCAGCGGTAGCTACCGCGGAACGGGCTTCACGATCGCCCAGCAGTTCGCGCACCTGGGCGCAAAGGTCATTATCCATGCCCACACAAGCGATCAGCTGGCCGACGTTGATCTCAAACCATTCGCTGGCGCCGTGATCGGCGATTTGGGCACAGCCGAAGGCATTGAAGCCGTCATCGAACAATTCAAACGCGACTATTCAACCCTCGACGTCTTGGTGAACAATTATGGCATTGCCATGGGCGGAAATCTCGACAGTCTGTCCTATGAAGATTGGCATACGCTCTACGATCATAATTTGGTGTCAGTTGCGCAGCTCTCTCAACATCTACTGCCTCTACTCAAAGCCTCTTCTCAAGGCCGAATCATCAACTTAGGGACCATAGGTTCCACGCGACCTAACGCTCGGATGCCGCACTATTACGCCGCCAAAGGTGCTCTCGCTAACTTCACCGTTAGTCTCGCGAAGACACTTAAAGGAACGGGCATCACGGTTAATTTGGTTTCCCCCGGGCTCATTCGGACAGCAGAAGTTGAAGCTCGCTTCACCGAAACTGCCCGAAAACGCGGCTGGGGCGAGACATTCGAGGAAGCAGAATCAAAACTCACTGAAGCTTACTTTGATAACCCGATGGAACGATTCGCAACCCGAGAGGATGTCGCAGCTGCAGTGATCTTTTTGGCATCAGCACAGGCTGGATTTATCAATGCTCAAAACATTCGCGTCGATGGTGGCGCACTAGATATCGTATAGGCACCTCATGCTGTGGATTAAAGTGTTCCATGTGTTGTTCGTCATCGCTTGGATGGCGGGCCTTTTCTATCTCCCGAGAATTTTCGTCCATCATCAAGAGGGCGTGAGACTTGGGGAAGATGTCAGGCGCCTCGTGATGATGGCGAGTAAACTGTTTCGCTTTTCCACCCTGATGATGATCCTCGCCTTAGTCCCTGGCGTTGTGCTTTGGCTGGGTTACGGTTTCGGTGGTCTTTGGCTGGATGTGAAACTGCTATTTGTTGGCCTTCTGCTGGCTTACCACATTCAATCCTATCGCTATACCAAAAAGTTGATCGCTGGGGAGCCTATCCCTTCGTCACTCTTCTTTAGAATTTACAACGAAGGCGCGCTCATACTCGTGATTCCCATTCTGATACTGGTCATTATCAAACCCTTTTAACGAGCGTGGGACAGCGACAGGTCTGTCCGTCTGACACGTAATAAAAGCATAGTGGTTGTTAATTCTAGTCGCAGACGAATGTTCAATGGTTTTTTGTTCAACGTCCTGTCGCCCATTACCTGAGGAGAACCCCAATGCAACTTATCATCAGAATCATGACCCCACTGACCCTTGCGATTCTCTCGGTCACCGCGAACAGTGAACCCAGGGAACGACCCTTTGAAAGAATGGATCGCGACGGTGATGGCATGATCAGCTTGGAAGAATTCAGATCGCCGCGAGACATGCAGGCTCAGCGCCTAGAACGCGCCGATAAAAATGGCGATGGCGAGGTGTCGCAAAGCGAGATCGAGGAAGCGAGAGCCTCGATGGAAGCCAAGGCCGAAGCCAGAATGAAGCAACGGCAAGAGAGGAGAGACCAATTTTTTGCCGAATCCGATCAGGATCAAAATGGCGCGCTCAGTGCGGAGGAAATACGTCAAGGGATGTTTGCTCGGCTGGACACCAATGGAGACGGTCTGCTCTCGAAAAGAGAATTGGCTCAATTACGCCAGCTGGCCAGACGAGGACCGAAAGGTGAACGCCGCCACATGCGAGGTCCAGAGGGTCCCGAGCGTGGACACGAACCACCGCAGCACTAACCCATCGCATGGACGAGCGCGTCCGAGGCACCATGGACCGACAGAAGGAGGAAGCCGCGCTCGTCAAACGTGTGAGCTCTCATGATGCTGACGCTTTCAATGAACTCATGCTTCGATTTTTGCCAATGATCGAGCGCTACACCTTCAGACTCTGCCGATCCACCGAGATCACAGAGGACGTCGTTCAGGAAACGTTCTTAAGACTGTGGCAGGGTGCTGATCGTTATGATCCAGCCAAAGCCACGCTCTCCACCTGGTTACACCGAATTGCCCACAACCTTTGCATGGATCTGTTCAGAAAACATCAGCGGCTGAGCCCCCTTCCCGATGACTGGGAAGGTGAGCTGAGCGATTCGACAGTGAACGGCACCGACAATGCCAACACACCCCAATCCGCCTTCGAGCAGCATCGAAAAACGGCTCAAGTCGCCGAAGCCTTAGATGCATTGCCAGAACGGCAGAGAAGCGTTCTCTTACTGTCCTATTTCCAAGGGTTTTCCAATCAAGAGATCGGCACTATCCATGACTTATCGATTGCTGCGGTCGAGTCGCTCTTGGCTCGCGCGCGCAGAAATTTAACGAAGAGACTGCTATGAGCGAGCAACAGCGACTGATCCAACTACTGAAACTCTATGGCAGCGACGTCGACCGATGGCCAGAGGAGGATCAGCATCTGGGCGATCCAGACATGTTCGATCCGTTCACGCTCGAAGTCTGGCAAGAGGCCCGTCGTCTCGACCAACGCTTATCAGAAGACGTCATCCCGAATCGAAGTTCGGAAATGCGATGGCGGATTCATAACTTGATTTCAGCACCGCCAGCCACCTTCACGGAACGATGGTTGCTACCATTGACCGAGCCCTGGCGGCCCGCTTTGGTGCACGCGCTTATTTTGAGCTTAGGATTATTGACCAGTGACCTCGTCCAAGATTCCGGATTCGTAGACAGCACCGACTATGACGATGCCATAGTCTGGGCAGCGCAATATTTGGGAGACATTCAGCCATGATGCAATCAAAAATTCATCTCGCATTAGGCGCATCTTTAGTGCTCAACACGCTTCTAATCGGCTTTCTCATTGGGAAGGCGACGTCTAATCACCGGCCCAGATGGGCGCCGCCGCAGCTCTTTCACGAGGCCATGCGCCTGCCGCGGCAAGGCGCAAGCACCATGGTGCATCCACTCCAGCAAGCATTGATAAAGAGCGAGGCTGATCTTGCCGGTCTCCGCGAACAGGTCTTTGAGAGCCGACAGACCCTAGGAAAAGCCCTTGGAGAAGAACGGATTGATCAAGATCAAGTGAGCACAGCGATGTCTGAACATATCGCGCTAACCAACCAGTTCACTAAGGCCTCCCAAGAGGCATTGGTGAACGCCATTGCCCAGTTACCCCTGAAGGAAAGACGTCGACTGTTGAAACGACTGGCTAAAGACCATGATCAACGCGTGAGACGAGAGACCACGCATTAGTCTGACAGACAGTACGTTAGATGCGTCGATAGGGGCTCGATCTAACATCCTGCCCGACACAAGCGTATCATTGGAGCATGAGTCACGACGCCATTTTGAATCTTGCTGAGCGCTATGCCGAGCACTACCCGGACGGCCTCATTGTCTCACCTCGATTCACCGAGGCGGCGTCTTCTTGCGAAGTGTCTCGAGACCAAGAGCACATTCGCTGGCGTCCCCAGCCACAAATACCCAAGGTTAATTTCGAACGCATTGAGGCGGCCCTAGAGTGCCCAATCCATCACAGCATTAGGGACTTTTATCAGTCCCTGTGGTGTGGCCCGTTGCATCTTACTTTCGAAGACGCGCCCGTCGATTTGATCCAACTCTGGAATGAAGCGGACTTCGAACATTTGATTGAGAATATTTTCGGCCACTACCTGCAACAAAAGAGATTCAAGCAAGCATTCACCTTTTTCTTTGCCACAGGCGATGAATCTTCGGAGGCCATCTACAGTGTTGAAAATGAGACGGGCCGTGTGGTGAGGGAAATACCTGGCCCAACGGGCGTCCAGACCGGTGTCGCAGAGGATCTTAGCGAGTTTTTGAACCGGCTGAACTGCAGGGCCCGCGGGGAGCTGAGCGCGTGAACACGAATGTCTTAGATATGCGGCGCATCCAATCAGTCAAAGGTGAGATTTGGTTGCCCGGTTCAAAAAGCCTCAGTAACCGACACCTCCTGATGGCAGCGATGGCCAAAGGCACCACCCGCCTCTCAAACCTCCTGGTGAGTGAGGACACCGAGCGGATGTTGGATGCTCTGACCCGACTCGGCATTCACGTTGCGCTTGACCAAGAGCAGAATACCTGTGTCGTTAAAGGACTGGGCGGGAAGTTTCAGGCGCAAGCCGCACCCACTCAGCTTTTTCTTGGTAACGCGGGGACCGCCATCAGGCCGCTGACGGCCGCCCTTGCACTCACAGAGGGGGAATTTCTCATCGATGGTGATGACGCCATGCGGGAACGCCCCATTGGCCCTCTCGTAGATGCCCTAAGACAGCTCGGGGTCCATATCACCTATCCAGTTCGAGAGGGTTACCCACCACTCGCTCTCAGCGGTGGCGCTTTCGACCATGACACCACCGAACTCGATGGTAGCTTATCCAGCCAATATTTAACTGCCTTACTGATGGCGCTACCGCTCGCAGACAGGGATACCGTCATCCACATTCGCGGCGAAATGGTCTCCTTGCCTTACATCGATATGACGCTGGCGGTTTTGGCTCGTTACGGCCTCAAGGTCCGACATGAGGACTATCGAACATTCTTTATCGAAGGCCAGCAAACGCCGATCTCTCCCGGAGAGATGCTCGTCGAGGGAGATGCCAGCAGTGCCAGTTATTTCATGGCCGCGGCCGCCATACGCGGCGAAGTGACGGTGCGCGGCGTAGGGACATCGAGTCTTCAAGGGGACGTGGCTTTTTCTGACGTCATCGAGGCCATGGGCGCGGAAGTTCAGCGCGGTCCTGATTACATCCTCGTAAAGTCAGGCAGCGCGCTCAGAGGCGTCGATCTAGACTTGAATCACATTCCCGATGCGGCGATGACACTCGCTACGCTCGCACTTTTTGCAGAAGGTACGACCCGGATTCGCAACATTTATAACTGGCGCATCAAAGAAACGGACCGAATGACCGCGATGGCGACCGAGCTTCGTAAGGTCGGAGCGCAGGTAGACACCACAGATGACAGCATCGCCATTACGCCGCAGTCAGCGCCTCGAAGGGCTCAAATCGCAACTTACGGGGATCATCGAATGGCGATGTGCTTTTCACTGCTCGCGATGTCAGACGCTGGCGTCATGATTGAGAATCCAGCGGTGACCGCGAAGACCTTCCCAGGGTATTGGGCAGCGCTGGATTCGATTGCCGAATTCCAGCGCTGAATCGGATTGATCTTAGGCAGGAAGCAGGTGGGACACTGCGTCTCGTTCCTCTTGCAGCTCAGTTTCGGTGGCCGTCATTTTCGAACGAGAAAACTCGTTAATCTCTAAGCCCTGAACGATCTGCCAGTCGCCGCCTTCGCAGCGGCACGGAAAACTGTAGATCAACCCCTGATCGATCCCATAGCTTCCATCCGAATAAACGCCCATAGAGACCACACCCGCGGTCCCCAGCGCCCAGTCACGCATATGGTCAATGGCTGCGTTCGCGGCGCTGGCCGCGCTCGAAAGTCCTCGAGCCTCGATAATCGCTGCACCCCGTTGCTGCACCGTAGGAATGAAATCTGTCTCAATCCAAGCTTGATCGACAAGACCCGAGGCTGCTTGACCATTAACGGTCGCATGGAATAAGTCAGGATATTGGGTGGCCGAGTGATTGCCCCAAATCGCCAAATCTTTCACGTCCCTCGCTTTGGCGCCTGTTTTAGCGGCCAGTTGCGATAACGCACGATTATGATCTAGGCGGGTCATCGCCGTGAATCGGCGAGGATCGATATCTGGCGCATTGCGCTGGGCAATCAAACAATTGGTATTCGCCGGATTACCCACCACCAGGACCCGCAAATCGTCGCCCGCGTGTTCGTTCAGCGCTTTTCCTTGCACGGAGAAAATTTGCGCATTCGCTTCGAGGAGATCTTTGCGCTCCATGCCTGGGCCTCTGGGTCTTGAACCCACAAGCAACGCATACTCAATGCCAGAGAACGCTTGGTTCGGATCGTCTGACGCTTGCATGGATTCAAGCAAAGGGAAAGCGCAGTCGTCCAGCTCCATCATGACGCCCTCAAGGGCTTTCATTGCAGGCGAGATCTCTAAGAGCTGAAGTTGCACCGGTTGATCCGGGCCCAACATTTGACCGGATGCGATTCTAAATAGAAGTGAATAACTGATTTGGCCAGCTGCACCGGTGACAGCCACTTTCACTGCTGATTTCATAACTTTTTCCTGGACTCGGGCACATTGTGCGTCGTTGAATGAGCCGGCGAGTATATCACTGTCAAGAAATCGTGGCAGAAAAGACGGCTCTACCCACACTACTCGGTTTCACTCCCGCGCCAGAGACATCGAAGAGGGGATGGGTTGACCGTTTGGCTGACGATCCTCCCTTTTCGACGCCTTCCACTGAATTTCCATTCTTTTGGTCAAGCAACTATTACCATAAATATCAGTGAGTTAATGATCAAAATCAAAAGCTTAGCTTACGTCTCCCTTGACTTTGGGTAGCCCAATGCTATCTTTGGCTCCCCCGAGTTGGAGCCTTTCTTCAACTCGAGAGCGTCGGCGTCATGATCAGAAATCAGACTGGTTCCAGCACCAGAGACTTCGTTCACCGGCCTAGACCCTAGTCTCGGCTGCTTGAGACGATCTGACGCTATGGGTTCGTGATTCTGCAGCTGAGAATCCAAGGCCCGAGAGGGCGTCCCATGGACTGCGTTTTCTTGAGTGCTGCGCGTGGCCACGATCACGACCATTCAGAGCAACGTTTCACAGGACCTTGGAGCAAGGTCCGCCCGAGGGACATTCGGACAAATTAAAACGCCGTGCCGGGGCTGCCGACGGCTTGGGACTCTGCGCTCTGGGGTGCCTGGTATTCAAGATCCGCTTGGGATCTCAAACTCGGAAGATTGAAGCATGACAAAACGGATTGATCAGCGTGTGGGTTTGCCTTTAAAGCAAGGGCTCTACGACCCCACGTTCGAGAAGGATGCTTGCGGTGTTGGATTTGTTGCCCACATTAAGGGCAAACCCAGCCATCAAATCATGCAGGACGCCTACTTCCTCAATAGCCGTATGGATCACCGAGGCGGCTGCGGCTTTGAGGAAAACACGGGAGATGGCGCTGGTGTCTTGACCGCGATCCCCGATCAGTTTTTCAGAGCCATGGCCGAATCCGCTGGCCTCAAGCTGCCCGCGGTCGGGCAATACGCAGTGGGCAATTGCTTCCTACCCACGGATCCAAGCGAGCGGGCCGACGCCCAATCCGTTATCGAGCGGATTCTTGAGGAAGAGCAACTCGATCACTTGCTGTGGCGCGAGGTGCCGATTGATCCCACGGGCGCTGATGTCGGACCGGCTGCGCGAGATGCCATGCCCGCAATCATTCAACTGCTGATTGCCGCCACCTCTGATATGGACGAGGCGGCATTCTCACGCAAGCTACTTGTTGCAAGAAAACGATTTACCAATGCGCTTCGCTCGGATGCAACAAGCCCAAGCCAAGTCTACGTGTGCAGTCTCTCGCCACGCGTGATTGTCTACAAAGGCATGCTGACACCAAGCCAACTGTTCCCCTTCTATAAGGATCTGACCGATTCAAGTTATGAATCGCATCTGGCGATGGTTCATTCACGCTTCAGCACGAACACCTTTCCCTCCTGGGATCGTGCGCAACCGAATCGATACATGAGCCACAACGGCGAGATCAATACGCTCCGAGGCAATCAAAATTGGCTCACCGCCAGGCAGGGCGTGGTGGCATCGCCCCTTTTCGGCGACGACATGAAAAAGTTATTTCCTCTCGTCGAGCCCGATTTCTCAGACTCAGGCACGTTTGATAACGCACTTGAGTTCCTTCTTCTGTCAGGTCGCAGCCTTCAAGAGGCTGTCATGATGATGATTCCAGAGGCCTGGCAAGCCCATCAAACCATGGATCCTGCCAAGCGAGCGTTCTACGAATATCACTCGGCGCTCATGGAACCCTGGGATGGCCCTGCCTCGATCGTCTTTACCGACGGCAAGGCCATTGGTGCCGTCTTAGACCGAAACGGACTCAGGCCATCCCGCTATTACGTCACCGATGATGACCGCGTCATCATGGCGTCAGAAGTCGGTGTTCTCCCTGTCGCGCCTGAAAACGTCAAAGAGAAAGGCCGGCTCCAGCCTGGTCGAATGTTTCTTCTGGATTTTGGTCAAGGTCGACTCATTCCAGATCAGGAAGTGAAGGCTGAATTTGCGAACCGTCGTCCTTATCAAGAATGGCTGGATCGACAAGTGGTGACACTCGAAGATCTGGGCAATGACAAAGGACCTGATCCCATCAAGGATGCGTCGCTCACTCAGCGCATGCGCGCCTTTGGGTACACCACCGAAACCATGCAATTCATGCTGCGGCCAATGCTCACCGAGCTCCGAGATCCTCTTGGATCCATGGGTAACGACTCTGCACTGGCCTGTTTGTCTGATAAATCACGCATGATTTATGATTACTTTAAGCAGCTTTTTGCCCAAGTGACTAATCCCGCCATCGACTCCATCCGCGAGGAAGTGGTGATGTCACTGAGTTGTTTCATTGGCCCTGAGGGCAATCTGCTTGACACCACGGAAGCTCAGGCCCGTCGACTGCGGCTTGACCACCCGATTTTATCGAATGGTGAACTTGCCGCGATCCAATCCTCAAGCCTCGCCGGATTCACCAGTCAGGTCATCGACATCACCTTCCCACTTGCCGATGGGGCCGCCGGTATGGCGAGCGCACTGGATCGCATTTGTGAAGAGGCCATCAACGCCATTGACGCGGGTCACGGCCTAATTATTTTGAGTGATCGGGCGGTGAGTCCGGAGCGCGCACCGCTTTCCACGCTCGTTGCCTGTGGCGCTGTTCACCACCACCTGGTGGCGCTACACGCGAGAACGCGTATTGGCTTGGTCTTAGAGTCCGCCGAAGCGCGCGAGGTTCATCATTTCTGCCTGTTAACCGGTTATGGTGCCGACGCGATCAACCCTTATTTGGCGCTTGATGCGCTGTGGCAGTCACAAGTCGAAGGCTTGATTCCTGCGACTGACTTCCCAGATCGTGGCAGCATCGTCTACGCCTATAGAAAGGCCGTGGCCAAGGGCATGATGAAAGTCATGGGCAAAATGGGCATTTCAACGCTCCAATCCTACAAGGGCGCGCAAATCTTCGAAGCCGTAGGGCTTGACAGTGACATCATTGATCGATGCTTCAAGGGCACAACCAGTCGAGTCAAAGGCGTTGATTTTACGACGCTCTTTGAAGAGCAACGTGCACGACATGAACTCGGCTACCCAGTTCGAACACAAGATAGCGTGGCGCAGCTACCCAACCCTGGTGATTTCCATTGGCGGAGCGGCGGCGACACCCACATGTGGGACCCCATCAGCATTTCAAACCTTCAAGTCGCGGCTCGCACAAACAGTCAAGATGCGTATCGCGCCTTTGCGGCACAAGCTAACGACGTCGCAGCGCGCAAGGCAACGCTTCGGGGCCTCATGGACTTTAAGACCGGCTTGCAGGCCGCAGTGCCGATTGAGGAAGTCGAATCCGCGACCGATATCGTGAAACGTTTTTGCACTGGCGCCATGAGCCTGGGCTCCATCTCAACCGAGAGTCACGAAACACTGGCCATCGCCATGAATCGGATTGGCGGGAAATCGAATACCGGTGAGGGGGGTGAAGACCCTATTCGTTTCAAGCCGTTGGCCAATGGCGACTCAAAACGATCCGCCATCAAACAGGTCGCCTCTGGACGATTCGGGGTAACCAATTGGTATCTTGCCAATGCCGATGAGATCCAAATCAAAATTGTTCAAGGCGCAAAACCGGGTGAAGGGGGAGAACTCCCGGGTGGCAAGGTGGATCAATACATCGCACAACTTCGACACTCGACACCCGGTGTTGGCCTGATCAGCCCGCCGCCACATCACGACATTTACTCGATCGAGGACATGGCGCAGCTCATTCATGACCTTAAAAACGCCAATTCGAGTGCCCGTATCAGCGTCAAACTGGGCTCTGAGGTTGGCGTCGGAACCATTGCCGCGGGCGTCACAAAAGCCAAGGCGGATCATCTGGTGATCGCCGGTCACGATGGCGGCACGGGCGCGTCACCCTTGACCTCAATCAAACACGCGGGACTGCCTTGGGAACTCGGGCTTGCCGAAACGCATCAAACGCTGGTGATGAACAATTTGCGGTCACGGGTTGTTTTGCAGACCGATGGTCAGATTAAAACAGGGCGAGACGTGGTCATCGCGACGCTCCTCGGCGCTGAGGAATTCGGCTTTGCAACGGCTCCGCTCGTCACCTTAGGCTGCATCATGATGCGCAAGTGTCATCTGAATACCTGTCCAGTTGGGATTGCGACCCAAGACCCTGACCTCCGTAAAAAGTTTGAAGGCAAGCCCGAGAGCGTCGTCAACTACTTCTTCATGTTGGCCGAAGAAGTGCGTGAGATTATGGCCGAACTCGGATTCAGAACCTTTACAGATATGATCGGCCGGACCGAGTTTCTGGATACACGGCCCGCCGTTGATCACTGGAAAGCCAAGGGAATAGACCTCAGCAGCATTCTTATCAAAGCACCCATCATCTACGAGGGCACGCAAGTCTACTGCGTGCAGTCACAAGACCACGGCTTAGATAAGGCCCTTGATAACGACCTCATAGCCGCGGCAGAACCCGCGCTGACTCGAGGCGAACGGGTTGCAATCGAACGCCCCATCGTCAACATCAATCGTGTCGTCGGCACCATGCTGTCACATGAAGTCACCAAACGAACCGAAGGCCACGGTTTGGCCGACGATACCATTCATATCAAGTTGAACGGCTCAGCGGGACAGAGCCTTGGGGCATGGCTCGCCAAGGGGATCACGCTAGAGGTCGAGGGTGACGCCAACGACTATGTGGGCAAAGGCCTCTCAGGCGGGCGGATCGCGATTTATCCACCCAGAGTCAGTCAGTTCAACGCTGAAGAGAACGTTCTGCTCGGCAATGTGGCGCTGTACGGGGCAACGTCTGGTGAAGCCTACTTCAATGGTATCGCTGCCGAGCGATTCTGCGTTCGAAACTCCGGCGCGACAGCGGTGGTTGAGGGCGTGGGCGATCACGGCTGCGAGTACATGACAGGGGGTCGCGTCGTCATTCTAGGAGAGACCGGCCGGAATTTTGGCGCAGGAATGAGTGGCGGGATTGCCTATGTGCTTGATAAAGACGGTTCTTTCAGTACGCGCTGTAATCTTGAGACCCTAGATCTTGACCCGTTGGAGGATCAAGACTTGTCAGAGCTTAAGGTGCTGATCGAACGACATCTCGAGCATACGGGATCCGCCGTCGCCAGTCGCCTGCTGAGCGACTGGGTCAATGCCAGCCAGCAGTTCGTAAAAGTTATGCCGCAAGACTACAAGCGCGTTCTGAATGAAGGCCTTGTAGAGAGAGTAGCCCTCTCCGCTTAGGGAAGTCATCATGGGAAAAGCAACAGGATTTAAAGAATTTGACAGGGCGACCATTCCCTACCGCGCGGAAGCGGATCGAATGCTCGACTTTAAGGAGATTTACACGGTTCCGAGCACCGAGCACCTAGAAACACAGGGCGCTCGGTGTATGGATTGTGGCGTCCCTTTTTGTCAAAGCAATCACGGTTGCCCCATATCTAACTTGATTCCAGAGTGGAATGATCTTGTGTATCGCGGGCAATGGAAAGATGCATTGGATCGCCTGCACAAGACCAACAATTTCCCTGAATTTACAGGCCGCGTGTGTCCTGCGCCTTGTGAAGGCGCTTGTGTGTTGGGTATCACTAACCCAGCGGTCACCATCAAGAACATTGAGGCGTCGATCATCGATCGCGGGTTTGAAGAAGGATGGGTCGTCCCTTGCCCCCCCGAAAAACGCACCGGTAAAAAAGTGGCGGTGGTGGGCTCTGGCCCCTGCGGACTTGCGGCTGCGGCCCAATTAAACAAAGCCGGGCATCACGTGGTGGTCTTTGAGCGAGCTGATCGGATCGGCGGCCTGCTCATGTACGGCATTCCAAACATGAAGCTTGATAAAGGCAGCGTTGAACGCCGCGTGCAATTAATGCGAGAGGAAGGCATTGAGTTTGTGGTCAACGCCGACATTGGTGTCGACCGAAGCGTTCAATCCCTTCTAGACGAGTTTGACTCCGTGCTCTTGGCAACGGGCGCGACCCTTGCCAGAGACCTGCCCATTCCCGGTCGCGAGGGCGACGGTGTCCATCTCGCTATGGAGTTTCTCACTGCCAATACCAAAAGTTTGCTCGATTCAAACCTTGAAGACGGCGCCTACATCAGCGCGAAAGGCAAGAAAGTCATCGTGATTGGAGGTGGAGATACGGGCACCGATTGTATCGGTACGTCCCTACGACATGGCTGCGAGAGCCTCGTTAATTTCGAGTTACTCCCGCAGCCGCCAGAAACGAGAGCCGAGAATAACCCGTGGCCCTTGTGGCCCCGCATCTATCGCGTCGACTACGGTCACTCCGAGGCGGCGGCTCGATTTGGCGATGACCCGAGACAGTACTCGATTATGAGCAAGCATTTTATTCGAGATGAGAATGGAACGCTCAAGGGTGTTGTCACCGTTGATGTGGATGACAAGCTTCAAGAAGTGCCCGGCAGCGAGCGCACTTGGGAAGCCGATCTGGTCCTGTTATCCATGGGATTCCTGCAACCTGAGCACTACATCAATGAGGGCTTGGGCATGGACATCGATGATCGCGGCAACTTTAAGGCGAATAAGAGCGATTACAAAACGTCGGTAGCACGCGTCTACGCCGCATCCGATTGCCGACGTGGTCAAGATTTGGTGGTGCGAGCCATCAATGAGGGGCGAGAAGCCGCTCGAGAAATCGATCGGGATCTTATGGGGGAGACTGAATTACCTTAAACCTTGAGGAAGCGAACGAGCGTTTCTGAGAGTAACCGCTCATCGAAATCGCTGACGACTTCAGCTCGACCCAAAGCCCTCAGAAGCACCAGTCTCAAACCCGAAGCCCTCGCTTTTTTATCACGCCCCATAGCGGCCTGGAACGCCGCTATGTCTAAAGATTCTGAAAGTTCGGTCGGCAGATTGAACGTGCGCAACAGTTGGACGATTCGTTCGACGTCCGCCTCACTGATCCAGCCGTGCCGGGCGGAGAGATCAGCGGCCATCACCGTGCCGATCGCGACCGCCTCACCGTGCAAGCACTGGCCATAACCCGATAGCGTCTCAATCGCGTGGCCAAAGGTGTGCCCAAGATTAAGCAACGCGCGCCGCCCCTGTTCTTTTTCGTCTTCTGCCACGATAGCTGATTTTATTTCGCAACTTTTTCGGACCATCTCGCTCAGAACGACGTCGTCCATCTGGAGAATCAAGTCCTGCTTTTTGATCAGCCAATCCAGATAAGAGACATCAGCCAGAAGCGCGTGCTTGACGATTTCCGCCATTCCAGCCGCAAATTCGCGAGGCGGCAAAGATTTCAGTACGGCGACGTCCATGAGAACCGCTCGAGGCTGATGAAACGCGCCGATCATATTTTTACCTAGCGCATGGTTGACGGCCGTCTTACCGCCGACCGAGGAGTCTACTTGCGCGAGCAGAGTTGTGGGCACTTGAAGAAATGGCACGCCCCGCTGATAAATCGCGGCAGCGAAACCGGTCATATCACCCACCACACCGCCACCCAGCGCGATCAAAGTGGTTTCCCGGGTATGCTGCTGTTTAATGAGTGTCCCAATGATCTTCTCGAGTTCGGCGAGCGTCTTGTTCGCTTCCCCTTCGGGTATCAAATGAAGATCCACCTTGACGCCTTCTAGCTCACTCATCAATCGATCACCGTAGAGATCAACGACCGTCTGGTTACTGACCAATAAGGCCGTCTTGCCTACATGCTCAGCAAGGACGTCACGGCACGAGGCTGACGTACCCGCCAACCAATTCGCTTCAAATAAAATGGGATACCGTGTTTCAGGCAACTCCACCCAGGTCGTTTCACGTGCCACGAGCGATCCAGCCTTGTTTATCCATCAAATTTACAATGACGTCCGTCATTTTCTTACCCGGGCGATTATCGACAGCAATCTCCAAGTGAGCGACCTCTCGATACAAGGGGTAACGCGAGGCGCGCATTTCGGTCAGTACTGCACGACGATCTTGACCCTGCAACAATGGACGCTTTCTATCTAACGCCGTTCGCCTGACTTGCACATCTAGATCTGGATTTAAAAAAACAACCAAGCTGTCACACTTGAGGCGGATTCGGTTTTGCTCACGCAAGACGGCTCCACCGCCGGTCGCCACCAAGACGCCCGCCTGTTGCATCAATTCACCAACGGTTCGTTCCTCTCGGTCGCGGAAAGCCTCTTCACCTTCGATGTCAAAGATGGTGGCAATGGAAACACCGCTTCGTCGCTCGATCTCGTGATCGGAATCAATAAATCGAAGACCTAATTGTTTGGCAAGCAATCGACCCAGCGTGGTTTTTCCAGAGGCCATCGGACCCACAAGCGCCAGTCGCTCATAGCCTACAAGCTGCATCATGATCCTGAACTAGCGGACGCCCACCCCTTCACGAATGATCCGAGGGGTAATAAAGATAAGCAGTTCATCCTTGTCATTCGTTCTCGCCGAATTTCTAAACAACCGCCCGAGAACCGGTAAATCGCCCAACACCGGCGTCTTTTGCTGGATCAAATCGGTTCTGGTCTGGTAAAGCCCCCCAAGCACCACCGTTTCTCCATCATTGACAATCACCTCGGTCTGGATGCTCTCGGTATCAATCGCGGGTGGGCCGTCGGCCGTCGGATCACCTCTCGAATTATTGGTGACATTTAACTCCAGAATAATCCGATCGTCCGGCGTAATCTGCGGCGTCACAGTCAAGCCAACCGTGGCGTTGATGAAAGAGGTTGAGGTCGCACCCCCGCCAGTGTCCGATTGATACGGAATCTGGGAACCAGAATTGACCGAAGCCGTGCTTTTATCCGACGTGATGATCGTGGGCCGAGAGATCGTCTCACCCGTCCCTTCGCTTTCATAGAGCTCGAGTTCGAGGTCTAGAAGAAAGTCATTATCTACAACGCCGAAAGCGATACCCCCTGTTCGGCCCGAACTCGTTCCCAAATCAACAATGAGATTATCCGCGGGGTCGCCGCCCCCTCTCAGTGCCCCAATCGTGTCCAGATTATTGCCATACAGGAGCGACGGGTTCCCATCACCAAATGTGATATCCCCCGCACTACCCCAACGAATGCCGGATTCTCGCTTGAAACTATCACTGGCCTTCACGATCCTGGCCTCAATCAAGACTTGACGCACAGGAATATCAATTTGTTCGAGGAGCCGTCTCAGCTGATTAATTCGGTCTTGGGTTTCGGTCAAAATAATCGAGTTCGTTCGATCATCAACAATCACGGAACCGCGATCGGATAGGATTCCAGCGGCACTCTCATCACCGCCGCTACCGCCGCGATTACCTCCGAAACCACCGCCACCCCCTTGGCCTCCAGCGCCGCCACCTTGGATCATGCCGACGATCTCACTGGCATTGGCATATTTGACGCGAATCAATTCGGTGCGCAGCGGCGCGAGATCAGAGATTTGTTGTTTATTTTCCAGTTCAGCTAATTCTTGTGCCGCCAGCTCTTCGGCGGGTGCCACCAACAACACATTGCCTTGCAGACGTTTATCGAGACCTTTTGTTTTCAACACAATATCGAGCGCCTGGTCCCAGGGCACATTTTTCAACCGTAAGGTGATGTCACCGCTCACCGCGTCACTGGCAACCAAATTGAGATTGGCAAAATCTGCCACAATCTGCAGCACAGCGCGTACTTCAATCTTCTGGAAGTTAAGCGAAATCTTCTCGCCTTCGTAGACGACTTCGCCCATCGGATCCTGCTGACGACCCGCGTCTGCAAGAGACGAGACGTCGATCACAAATTCGCTACCCGATTGATATGCGAGGTAGTCAAAAGCCGCGTTCATCACTAATCGAATTTCTGTTCCGGCACTGACCCGGGCGCGTTCGATCCGATTAATGGTCGTCCCAAAGTCCGTCACATCCAGCTGGACTTGCTCAGGCGTGGGCGTCTGCACACCAATGAGCGTGACCCATAAATCACCGGACTCTTGACGTACGTCCACTTCCGTTTGTTCCGTAGGCAACTGCAGAACCACACGGCCTTCACCCTCATCACCCCGTCTAAAAGCGATCAAATCGTCAGTGCTCGGTGCTGCTTGACGCGGCTGTCGATCAGAATCAGGTAAATCACGGCCCACAGAGACGATCATCTGGCGCCCTAGCGTCCT
Source organism: Pseudomonadales bacterium (assembly GCA_023261215.1). Taxonomy (GTDB): domain Bacteria; phylum Pseudomonadota; class Gammaproteobacteria; order Pseudomonadales; family Azotimanducaceae; genus UBA9926. The sequence continues at coordinate 17,252 of JALRJG010000001.1, forward strand.
CACCTCGTGAGGCACTAATTGGGGTAATGAAACGATGATCCGTGTACGATCATCACCTTCCAGCACAGCCACTGTTTTTGCACCACCCTCGCCCACCCGAAAGTACTTCTTATCGAGGGCACTTTGGACACCCAGCAAATCAATCGAAATTCGAGCGGGTGATTCGATGGCATAACTTGCAGGTTCTGGAGGTGCGCCGTCAAAGCCCAACACGATTTCAAATTGGTCCCCCGACTGGGTCGCGAATTCGATATCGCTTAAGGTCACCGCGACAGCGGACATGCACCAGAACCAACTACTCAACAGTGCAGCCACAGGCCACCGCAGTCTCAAGTCCGCGCTTTTAAAAGGTCTGAGTTTCATGTCGGGCCCACCTTCTGTTTTAAGCGAATGCTCCGTCAGGCGCACTTCGCTGATGCCATCACTCACTGATCTGATCCATTTCTATGGTTCTTGGCCTTCTGAGCCAGCCGCCACCGCCATTGCTGACAATTTCCACCAGTTCCAAATACCGTTCTTCGATGCGCTCGATTTTTCCCCACTGGGTTCCAAGATAGTCCCCAATGCCCACTTGATGAATCAAGCCGTCTTGATCACGGATTAAGCCGTAAGCTGCGCCGCCTATCTCCATGGATCCGACCATGGCCAAGGAGGCGATGTTGAACTGCTCCAGATAGGCTCGAACATGACCTTGAGGGGGTTGCACCAGGGTGGGGACGTTACCCAACAACTGCTCTGGCAGAATCATCGGCGGTTGAAAGGGGCTTCTCAAATTAGCGGCGCCGTAGGTGAAAGGTTCGTAGGGTTTAAATTCAGGTAACGGTTTGATTTTGGGCACGGGCTGTGTGGTGACGTTGTCCATAAACGCGCGGACATCTGCCAGATGATCGCCCCCACCGCAGCCCGCCAGCATCAGCGTAACCGCGACGAGTGACAGCCAACGGGTGCGAGAGCCGCCGAAGTCAACCGATTGAATCCGATCATTCATCACGGATTAATCTCCCTTGTACCGGTAAGTCTTGGCGCGAACCGCCATTTTCAGCAAACCCCGGCCATCACGCTGCGAGCCCGATGGCGAAATATCGAAGTCATGGAGCGTCACAATGCGTGAAAGCGTTGCGATATCGCTGACAAACGCGCCCAAATCGTGATAACTGCCCGTGACTTCGATTTGAATGGGCTTTTCAACGTAATATTCCAACACCCGCTCAGGTAGCAGATCAATCTTTGAAAAGGTGAGCCCATTTTTGGCACCAACGCCTGAAATATCTTCGATCAGGCCAGGAATTTCTGTATCAGAAGGCAGTTGCCTCAAAATGGACTCAAACTTCAACTCCATTTCTTTGGCCTGCTGCCGATAAGATTCCAAATTCGCCGACTGCATGTACTTCGTTTCGAAGTCAGACCGAAGACTTTGCTCCTCCGACTGGCGTTGACCCAAGGTATTTTGCATGTCGCTAATGAGCAGGAAATAACCCAGCGCAACGACCAACGCAAACACCAACCCCCCAGCGATCCCTTGAACGGGTTTCGGCCATTGGCCTGCCGCAGAGAAATCCAAGTCGTTGAGATCAATTTCACTGAGATCAATTTGCTGTAATTTTTCGATCGTATCTTTGAGCGCCACTATTCGTCCTCCGCCTCGGGTAGCGTCAGATTAACCGTCAAGTTAAACCGTCCCGCTTCCGGTCCGGCCGCAGGATAGGCATCGATCTTCGATACGTTGGCACCATCGAACCATTCTGAAGCTGTGAAGTTCCTCAGCTGTGTCGAAATTCGATTGTTACTTTCCGCAACACCCGTGATATCGATTCGTTCCTGACGCAATGACATCTTTTCAAAATAGACGTTGTCGCTCAGCTGACGCACCATTTCATCAAATAAGCGGACGCTCACGGGCCGATTACCCTGCAGTTCCTGTATCACGCGCATTCGGTCGAGCAATTCTTTACGCTTCTTGGTCAGTGCTCTAATTTCGTTGATTCGTCCTTCAAACACCGCAATCTCGCGCTCGAGCAATGCATTGCGCTCTTCTTGTTTCGTTATTTGACTGCTCTGAAGCTGCCACCAAACAATGAGCAGCAAACCCCCGACTAAAGCGACCAACGCCAGCATGTTCAAAAACTGACGCTGCTGATACTCGCGTCGCTTTTGCCGCCAGGGCAGAAGGTTGATTTGTAGATCGACCGCCCTCATCGGTTAAGCCCTCGCATGGCAAGCCCACACGCAATCATCAGCGCCGGCGCATCGGCCATCAGCGCGTCTTTGTTCACTCGATCAGAGATCGTCATTGCCTTAAACGGATTGGCCACCTGACAAGGCGTACCGATTCTCGAGGAGATCAGCCCAGTGAGGCCCGGCGTAGATGCAACGCCGCCAGCCAAAACGATGCGATCGACATCGTTAAAACGACTAGAAGAGTAAAAAAACTGCAGTGACCGCATCACCTGTTGCACAAGGGACTCTTTGAAGGGCATCAACACTTCCGATTCATAATCCTCGGGCAATCCACCCATTTTCTTCGCTTGTCCCGCCTCGGCAAAGCTCAAGTTATACCGCTTCTGGATCTCTTCGGTCAGGACCCGACCACCAAACATTTGCTCTCGTGTGTACGGCAAATCTGTTCCGGTCAGAACAGACAACGTCGTCATGGTCGCGCCGATATCCACGATCGCAACGATCTCGTCCTTGTTATCCGGAAGACCATCGTCTCCAGCATCAACCAACTGCATCGCGCGCTGAACGCAATGCGCTTCAATGTCGATGACTTCCGGCTTGAATCCCCCGAGCTCAAGTGCCTCTTCCCTCGATTCGATATTTTCGCGACGGCAGGCAGCAAGCAGCACCTCAACCAATTCGCTTTCTGGATCGTCACTTCGACGGATTTGAAAATCCATCGCAACTTCATCGAGAGGATAGGGGATGTATTTATCCGCATCATCTAGCAATTGCTCTTCGATCTGGGCTTCAGTTAGGCTCGCGGCCATTTCCAAGGTTTTGGTGATCACCGAGGATCCTGCTACGGCGACGCCCACTTCTTTGACCTTGGTTTTCGACTTCTGGCGCACCCGTTCGATCGCTGCGCCCACCGCTTCAATATCGGCTATGTTCTTCTCAACGATGGCGTTTTCGGGAATGACTTCAACACCGTAGCTCTCCACTCGAAAGTGGCCTTTCTCCTGAGAGAGTTCCAGCAACTTAACCGCCGTGGAACTGATATCCAGACCCACCACCGTTGGCGTTCGATTAAAAAACTCAAACACGACTGGATACTCCCCTTTGAACGCCGCTCGAGACACACGGCAGCTTCAGAGCGGAGGCTTTGCTAACTGCCGAGAACGACTCGCCCAAGCACACAGTATGGGAAGATCGGCGCAATTTCAGGGCACTTGGTTGCTTCGCTTGCGTCGCTGGACTCGTCACTAACATGATTCTGCTTTGCTTCTCGCTCTCTTTGTTTTGCCTGGCCGGGCGGCGCCCAACCACTCAACGTCCGCCTTCGTCCTGGGGGGCTAAGCCTGGATCCGCGCCTTCTCCAGCCCTGTTTCACCCACCCTACTTTTTTATACCCCTTCTTTACGACTATCTTGGCGCAATCGGCGGTCCAACTCACCCCCTGTGGCTCTGAGGATTGCGCCGTCCACGCACCAAGCTGACTTCAACGCTGTCGCGTCCCAACGTAGTCCCTCCGAAGATTGTAAGGTCTTTAGCTTTATCCTAAAACGCCTGGGTTAGCCTTTTGTCGGATTGATCGTCGAGCAGACCTTTCATTGCCTTGTCAGATGAGCGGATTTCAGAGGACTTTCTTTCAATGTTTAGCCCGCTTCCCGCCCCCAGCGTACCTTAAATTCCGACCATGAGCACCTGACCTCGGAAGCCTTGGCCTCTTCCATAACCTACCTGTCCAGCTTAGCTTAGGCGTTTATTGATAAACGCTGTGATTGCCAGCCATCCCCACTGCTCACTGCTCAACGCCCACTTTACGATTGGACGATGACGTCGACTTAGACAATCAAAACTCATCACCTCGCGACTCATCCGCGCTGCATTTCAGCTTTAACCTAGCCAGCATCCCCTTCCCGGGCGAACTCTAACGCACGGGTCATTCATGACGATACGCTTTTGCGCGCCCATTTGACGCAGAAAACCCTCTCTCGCTGTCTTGCTCGTTCAGGGTCCACTATAATTAGCAGCGCAGATTCAAACCCGATCGATTCATGATCCACGCTCCCATGCCGCTCAATTCACAGGACTGCGCCTCCCGAAGCGCTCGAGGACAAACCGAGTGATCCTTCTTAAATGGGCGCTATGGGCCATCACCTCACTATTTTTTGCCGTTTTCATGGGGTTGTCCGGCGCATTTTTGTATCTCAACCCCCAAATCCCCGAAATTAGTTCCTTTACGGAAGTCGCGCTCAAAGCGCCGCTGAGAATTCTGAGTCACGATGATCAGTTGATTCAGGAATATGGCGAACGGTTGATCCCCATTCGCTATGAAGACATCCCGCCGCGCTTTATCAATGCCATCCTTGATACTGAGGACAAGCGTTTTTTCGAGCACAGCGGCATCGATGTCATCACCCTTCTCAATGCAAGCTGGCAATTACTCGCCAACGCGGGAGAAATCCGATCTGGCGCATCGACCATCACGATGCAATTGGTCAAAAACATTTCCGGAGACTCAGAAGTTCGATTCATCCGAAAATTCAAGGAAATGTTGCTCGCCATCAAACTGGAACGCGCACTTTCAAAAGAAGAGATCCTCTCGCTTTACCTCAATATGATCCCGTTCGGAAAGCATGCGTACGGCATACAGGCCGCCGCCTTCACCTACTACGGCAAAGACATCAACGATCTAAATTTAGCCCAGACGGCTATGCTGGCGGGGATTCCCAAAGCGCCAGAGGCAGGCAATCCCATCAATGGCCCAAAACGGGCGATTGAACGTCGCAATCTCATACTCAGACGCATGCTCGAACAGGGTTCGATTACCCAAACAGAATTCGAAAGTGCGCGTCGCGAGCCCATTTCGGCCAGCGTGTTCAGTCGTCAAATCGAGTTACCTGCTCTCTACGTCGCCGAGCAAGTTCGGACAGAGATCCTTGATCGCTTCGGTCGAGAAGCCTACACCGCCGGATTGGTGGTACACGCAACTGTCGACAGTCAAATGCAACGGGCTGCCGAAGCTGCGCTGATACAAAAGCTCAACGAATATGATCGACGGCACGGCTACCGAGGACCGGAACGCAAGGGTCTCTTCAGCGCAGGCACACTTGATCCCGAGCTCACCCCAGGTTTTGCAGATGCTTTGAGAACGCTCGAAACAGTTCCCATCCTTGGGGATCAATGGCCCGCATTGGTCCTCCGCAGCGATGACCAAACCCTGACGGCCATCACGGCAACTGGGGAACGGGTCACGATCGACTGGGAGGGACTCCGATGGGCAAGGCCGTACATTGATGCCGATCGCCGAGCGCCGGCACCCAAGCGAAGCGCTGACATTGCGGCACCTGGTGACTTAATACGGATTGAGCAATCGGAAGGTGGCTGGCGCTTGGGGCAGGTGCCTTCGATTCAGGGAGCCTTGGTTGCGCTTGAGCCCAGTACGGGTGCCGTTCGAGCGCTTGCGGGTGGGTACGATTTCAACCTGAAGCAGTTCAATCACGCGCTTCAAGCCCGGCGACAGCCAGGCTCCAATATCAAGCCTTTTTACTACGCCGCAGCGCTGTCTGAGGGCGCGACCGCCGCGAGTTTATACAATGACGCGCCCGTGGTCTTACCCGGTGGTGAACTCGAGGAAAAATACCGACCGAAGAATTCCGGGAGCGACTTCCGCGGCACACTCACGCTTCGAGAAGCCCTATACCGAAGCGTTAACCTTGCCTCACTCCGAGTGCTGCTGGATCTGGGCATCGACAAAGCTATCGATCACATGGCTCGCTTCGGATTCGACCCCACCATGTTTCCGCGCAATGTCCAAGTGGCGTTTGGCGGTGGCACGATTGCAACCACGCCTTTGGACATTGCCCGAGGATATGCGATTTTCGCCAACGGCGGCGTGCCCGTAGCGCCCTATTTCATCGAATCGATCCGTTCCATCAACGATGAGGAACTCCTCGATCTTGACCTGGATCCCCTCACTCATGAGAGGAAAGCCCCTCGCGAACCGATCATCGATCCGCGAGTTGCCTACATTCTGAACAGCATCCTCAATGACACCATTGTCAAGGGGACCGGTCGCAAAGTGCTAAGGGAACTCGAGCGCCAGGACATCATGGGCAAAACGGGCACCACCAACGACGCTGATCTTTGGTTTACAGGTTACAACGAGGATCTCGTGGCCACCGCTTGGGCCGGTTTCCCGGACAACAGTCCCGTGGGTAATCGTGAATGGGGTTCGACCACCCCCATCGAGACTTGGATCGAGTTCGCGCGTCCAGCCTGGCCAGCCGAGCGACCAAAATCCACTGCACTACCGGAAGGCCTGGTTTCTATCAAAATTAACCCCGAAACTGGGCTCAGAACCTTGCCCGGCGATCCCAAAGGTCGATTCGAGCTTTTTCGTAGCGAACTGGCACCTCCGGCACTCGAAACTCGCAGTCTTCTCCCGCAGGACTCGGGGATCCAGCAAATTTTCTAAACCGCGCGCCCTCAGGTACGGCCATTCACACCCAAGTACATTTCTCGGAGGGGACGCAGGTCACGGACTCAGCCGAAAGGCCTATGGAGGCTACACTCGATAAAGATGCAACACACCGTGCGCTGGCGCCCAGATAGAACGTTTCACTCGGTTGGATACCAAAGCGGATTACTTGATGGGTCTACTGCCCTGGAGGGCAAGGCCGTGTCAGCCCATGGCTTGAGCCGCGTTTTGATTATTCTTACCCCTAGTTGACCAACGCTTGACTGACTTGATTGTTTCGCACCAAGGCGATCACCAACGATGCATTGGCAGATTAGACTTTAAGACCGGTCAACGATTGCTCGTTTTGCGTAAAGGTGGGGAGAGCTGCTTGGAGGCCCCAATCCCATTCCACATTGGGGCTAAAGGATATTAGGCGCTTGCAGCACCGCGACGGAACCGCTTGTTGAAACGGTCGATACGACCTGCAGAGTCGATGGTTTTCTGTTTACCCGTGTAAAACGGATGGCACTGCGAACATACTTCGATTGAGATATCCTTACAGAGCGTCGACTTGGTCTCTATGACATTCCCACAGCTGCACGTTGCTGTGATGTTTTCATACTGCGGGTGGGTTTCGGCTTTCATCGGCTTTCCTTAAGGTCGTCTCCCCGTTTCGGGGGCGCAAATGATAGCAGAGACTATTGTGAAATCAATAACTCGATCACTGATCAAAGAAAGCGTGATCAACCATGCCTGACGAGACATCCGATCAAGCGTTGAGCCTTCACGGCTACCGGGTAGAAATCGCTGTCCCGGTACCCATACCAAAAACGTACGACTATCTGTCTCAGGCGCCCCTCATGCCTGGTCAACTGGTTGGGGTGAACTTCGCTGGTCGCACTCTCGTGGGCGTCGCGCTTCAATGTCAACCCTTGGATCCAAAGACCGGCACGAGTGAAGCGGCCAGCGGGTATCGCTTGAAATCCATTGATACCGTCTTCTCTGCTGCAACATCCCTTCCCCCACCTATTCTCGAATTATGCCGGTGGGCTGCAAACTACTATCTGCACCCGCTCGGAGAGGTTCTGAGCGTCGCCTTGCCATCCGCCTTGCGAAAAGGCGCGCCTTTAACCAAGCCCCCCATCATGCTTCAAACTGTCGATCTGTCCGAGCAGAATCTCGAACAGCTCAACCGAGCACCCAAACAACGTTTGGCCTACCAAAAATTACTGGAACTCGGTCCCATTGACGCACAGGAGGCTAAAGTCCACGACTTACCCCGAGAGGCCATTCGAAACCTGGTTCGTCGAGGTCTGCTTCTGGAGATCGCCGCTACGGTTGGGACACCACCCGCTCCGAGATTACGTGAGTCACTCCCGACGCTCACGCTCGAGCAGCGCGAAGCACTCACCGCGGTCAACCTTGACCAAGCTCGAACCACCCTGGTTCAGGGCGTGACGGGTAGCGGTAAAACTGAACTCTATTTGCGATGGATGTGGGACATTTTATCGACTGGAAAGCAGGTGCTGGTGTTGGTTCCGGAAATCGCACTCACCCCACAAACCGTCGCCCGGTTTCGAGCGCGCTTTGATGCCCAAATCGCTGTTTTCCACAGCGGCCTCAGCGAACGGCAAAGGCAAGATGCTTGGTCGGAATGCAAGGAGGGTCGGGCGCAAATCGTCCTCGGCACACGCAGCGCGCTCTTCGTGCCACTGCGTAACCCCGGTCTGATTATCATCGATGAAGAGCATGATGCGTCATTTAAACAGCAGGAAGGATTTCGCTATTCGGCGAGAGATCTCGCCGTCGTAAGGGGACAAATAGAACGATTACCTGTGATCTTGGGCTCGGCAACGCCCTCCCTTGAAACACTCCACAATGCGACATCAAACAAATACCAACACGTGCAGCTTCTTCATCGCGCCGCTGACGCTGCGCCTGAACGGTACGATATTTGGTCATTGCCGAGCCCTCACCTCGATCGAGCCACACAGTCAAAAATGTACGAGGTCATCAGGCGAGATCTCACCGTGGGGGGTCAGGTATTAGTAATGATCAACCGACGGGGGTTTGCCCCGGTCCTTTACTGCACCCATTGCCAATGGATTGCCCAATGCCGGCAATGCGATGCCCGGCTGACATTGCACCAAGCCCGATCGAGACTCATCTGCCATCACTGCTCGGCAATGAGCTCACCACCTGCTGTTTGCCCTCAGTGCAATAGCCCAACGCTGACGCCGCTCGGCGAGGGTACCCAGAGACTCGAGAGCGATTTACAACGCGCTTTCCCAGACTTTCCCGTGATTCGTATTGATGGCGACTCCGCCCGCTCGAAGGATCAATTGCAAGGCTTGTTGAATCGGATTCAATCGGGCGAGGCCTGTATTCTGGTTGGAACTCAACTCGTTTCGAAGGGACATCACTTTCCTCATTTAACCCTCGCATTCTTGCTGGAATCCGATCAGGGCTTGTTGAGCAGCGACTATCGCGCCCTAGAAAGAACGGTGCAGCTCATTTTCCAGACGGGTGGTCGAGTTGGCCGAGGTGCCAAAAAGGGCGAAGTCAAACTGCTCACCAGTCAGCCAGATCATCCCATCATGCGTTTTGTTAAGGCGCGAGACTATTCTGCTTTTGCGAAGTGGCACCTTGCGCAGCGAAAGACCCTGGAATTGCCACCGATTCAAAAGTTTGGTGTGATTCGAGCGGAATCAACTCAACCCAACATTGCGCACCAATGCCTTGATCAATTAGCCAGCTATCTTCGGCTCGCGCTTGCGGGGGAACCAGTAGATCTGTCAACCCAAACGGCTGCCGCGAGCCCGGACCAAGCCAAACTCTCGAGCAACGAGCCCCCCTCTCGCTGTGAAGTCTTTGGACCAATTCCGCCGCTGATGGAAAAGAAAAACCGCTGGTATCGCTCTCAGTTACTTGTGAGCGCTTCCAGGCTTCGCGATCGCCAGATAACCCTCGGTCTGGCCATAGCATGGCTTTCTGCAAACAGCCCACGTGGTTTGCGCTGGCACATTGATGTCGATCCCATCGATCAAATCTAAATCCGGCAGCGCCAATCAAGCTCACTCGCCTCCTGTTTTGAAGCATTCTGAATTAGAATGGCGGTATGGCTAAATCACAGGCAATCCGCAAACCCTTGCGAAAACCCTCGGGGAATTCAATTAGAAATCCAGCCATGGGCTCCACGAGAATCGCATTCGCTACAGGCATGCTACTGGGCATTATCATCGCCTGCGCCGGCTTTTTGTTGTGGCCGAAAGTGGCTGAGGCACCGCCCAATCTTCAAGCCGTCGAGGATATGGCCGGTCAAGCCAGCCAACGGGTGACCGAGTCCATCGACTGGTCCTTCTACGACCTCTTTCCAAAAGCCGAGGTAGCTACCGTGGGAGGCTACCAACAACCTATGGCGGCCGAGCGTGAACCCAACCGAGAATACTTTCTTCAGGTCGGTTCATTTCCGCGCCTCGATGACGCCGATGAGCGAAGGGCCGAGCTCTTGCTCCTTGGTTTATCGCCTTCTGTTGAAAACAAAGTGATCGAACAACGCACTTGGCACCGAATCATGCTGGGTCCGTTTGAATCTGACGTCGAACTCAATCGAGTCCAGGCCATTCTGGCCGCCAACGACTTCGAATCGATGCCCATCGCCAAAGCGAAGGAAGGTTGATTTGAGGGCCGATTGCCCCCACCTCCACCCCATCATGGGTTAAGTCCCCAAAAGGAATCACAGCCGACTCGGAGGCGGCACTTTTGCAAGACATTCATGGCACAACAATATTATCTGTTCGCAAAAGTGGTCAGGTTGCCATTGGCGGTGATGGCCAAGTCACCCAAGGCAACACCATTTTAAAAGGCAACGCTCGCAAGGTTCGCCCCCTCTTTCATGGCCAGGTCATTGCCGGCTTTGCTGGCGGCACTGCCGATGCTTTCACACTGTTCGAGCGATTCGAAGCTAAGCTCGAGGCGCACCAAGGACATCTGCAACGTGCAGCTGTTGAGCTGGCTAAGGATTGGCGCAGCGATCGAATGTTGCGTCGCTTGGAGGCATTACTCTTGGTGGCCGACAAATATCATTCCTTGATCGTGACGGGCACTGGCGATGTGATCGAACCGCAAAATGGGGTCATGGCGATCGGTTCAGGGGGCGAGTACGCTCGAGCAGCGGCCATCGCTTTAACCGAACATACAGACCTGTCAGCAGAGGATGTGGTTCGACAATCGCTCACAATTGCCGGCGAAATCTGCATTTATACGAACACGACGCAAACCATCGAAGTGCTCTCAACCGAGGAGAATGGCGCGCCATGAAGACTCTGACGCCCAGAGAAATCGTTCACGAATTAGACAAGCACATCATCGGACAAAGCGACGCCAAGCGTGCGCTGGCCATTGCGCTCCGAAACCGCTGGCGCAGGCAGCAACTGCCAGAATCTATCCGTGCAGAAATTTCGCCCAAGAACATTTTGATGATCGGCCCCACGGGCGTGGGCAAAACAGAATTGGCTCGACGCCTTGCTGCGCTGGCGGATGCGCCCTTCATCAAGGTTGAAGCCACCAAATTCACCGAAGTCGGTTATGTTGGTCGAGACGTGGAATCTATTATTCGAGATCTTTGCGAATCTGCGTACAAGATGCTCATCGACCAGGCCACAAAATCAGTCCATCACCGCGCTCAAGACCTCGCTGAGGAACGCATCCTCGATGAGTTATTGCCTGCTGCAAGAGACGCGAGCCCAGCTGATCGTCCTGATGGCGCAGCGAGGCAACTCCTTCGCAAGCAACTCAGAGAAGGCACGCTGGACGACCGAGACATAGAGCTCAGCGTTCAACTCCCGAAAGTCGGCGTAGAAATTATGACGCCGCCCGGCATGGAGGAAATGACCAGCCAATTGCAGAACATGTTCTCCTCGCTCTCGCCGCAGCAAAGCAAACGAAGGAAACTGAAAATTCGCGAGGCGATCAAGCTGCTCGAACAAGAAGAAGCGAGCAAGTTAATCAATGAAGACGATATTCGCGCCAAAACGGTCGACGTCGTTGAACAAACCGGTATCGTCTTTATCGATGAATTCGACAAGATCGCCCGCTCAGCCGATCGCGGGGGTGCGGACGTTTCTCGAGAGGGCGTGCAACGAGACCTGTTGCCTTTGATTGAGGGCAGTCACGTTTCCACGAAGTATGGCATGGTGAAAACCGATCATATTCTCTTTATTGCCTCAGGCGCGTTCCATTTATCACGCCCCTCGGATCTGATCCCAGAAATGCAGGGTCGTCTACCGATTCGAGTGGAACTGGCGCCCCTTTCTGTCGATGATTTTGCTCGTATTCTGGTGGAACCGGATGTCAGCCTCACCGAACAATACTGCCACCTCCTAAAGACAGAAGACGTCAACCTGACCTTCGAGGACAGTGCGATCAAGCGCCTCGCGGAGATCGCGTGGCAAGTGAATGAGTCAGTCGAGAACATTGGCGCAAGGCGACTGCATACCTTGCTTGAACGATTGCTTGAATCCCTGTCCTTCAGCGCAGGCGAGCAGGGATCTGACTCTGCCGTCAACATTGACGCAGCCTACGTTGACGAAAAGCTGCATGACGTTGCAGGCAACGAAGATCTCAATCGGTTCATCCTGTGAGCGTCGGAGTCCTCCTAAGCGGGCGAGGGACGCAGAGCCAAGCCCACGAGCATCAAGGCTGACGCCATGCGACCTCGCGCTCTGAAAATTCATCGTGTGTCCGCTGAGCTGGAGCTTCAATACAGCGATGCATCCTTTCGTTTAAGTGCCGAATTTCTGCGCGTTCATTCGCCATCCGCCGAAGTTCAAGGTCATGGGCCAGGTCAAGCCGTCTTGCAGAGCGGCAAACGCCAAGTACAGTTCAAGGACCTGCGACCTCAGGGTCACTATGCGGTGAGAATCCTATTCTCAGACGGTCATGACTCAGGCATCTATAGTTGGCCATACCTCAGAGAGCTGTGTGACAATCACGATACCTACTGGTTAAAGTATCTTGAATCATTAAAGACAGCAGGTTTATCCAGGGATTCTGGCGTTTTCGCTCGAGGTTAGATGCGCTGGAGGGCTTTGCAGGCTCGGTGTGATCGCCCCAAGCTGCCCTGGCGCCCGCATCAACCAACGACATCAGAGCGAGCAACACACCGCTCATTTAAGAAAACGGAACCATGAACGACGACACCACGCATTTCGGATACCGCGAAGTCAAAACCTCCGAGAAGGCCGGACTCGTAGGTCAAGTCTTCAGACAAGTGGCGGGTCAATACGACCTGATGAATGATTTGATGTCGCTCGGCACCCACCGCGTCATGAAACATATGGCAGTGGAACTTGCGAGAGCCCAATCCGGGCACAGAGTGCTTGATGTCGCCGGGGGAACCGGCGACCTAACGGCGATTTTGAAGAAGCGAGTCGGCAGCGAGGGACAGGTCGTGCTGCTCGATATTAACGAGGCCATGGTGAGTGTGGGTCGGGATAGACTCCTTGACCAAGGCCTATCCGACACGGCGTTTGTCATTGGTGACGCAGAATCGCTGCCGCTGCGCGCTCAGTCTTTTGACGCCGCCACCATGGCCTTTGGTCTCCGAAACGTCACCAACAAACTGGCGGCATTGACTTCAATTCGAACCGTTTTAAAACCAGGCGCGCGACTTGTGGTTCTCGAGTTCTCAAAAGTCACCTCAGCCCAACTCGAACCCGCCTATCGTTTTTTTCAGTCGCTTTGGCCTAAGGTCGGCCGACTGGTTACAGGAGATGGCGCGCCCTACCAATATCTGGTCGAATCCATCGAGATGCACCCTGACCAAGAGACGCTCGCGGCGATGATGCGTGAAGCGGGTTTTGTGAACGTCGGATTCAATAATCTCATGGGTGGGTCCGCCGCGATCCATTATGGAGAGGCGCCGCTGTCCACCAGCACTGAGCCTTCCCCGCCATGCTCCACGCTTGATACCCCTCCACGCTAATCCAGAGCCATGTTCGGTTTGCTCCAGCTGATTTGGATTCTCTTGCGACATCGAATTGATCGCATGATGCCACCCGAGCATGTGCCTGCCTGGTTCAGATGGCTGGGTTGGCCTCTGAAACTGATCCCAGCACCTTCCAGCAATCCAGGCGCTGACCTTGCGAGCGCGCTCGTCAAATTGGGACCGGCTTTTATCAAAGTGGGGCAACTGCTGTCGACACGGCGCGACCTACTACCTCACGACGTGATCGAGGCGCTTTCGACGTTGCAGGATCAAGTTCCTCCATTCGATCATGCGCTCGCCATGCGTCACATCGAGCAAGCACTCAGTGAGCCTTTAGACCAAATCTTTGAGCACATCGAGCAAGCACCGCTGGCCTCGGCATCCATTGCGCAGGTCTATGGCGCCCGCCTCCGCACTGGCGAAGCCGTCGTCCTCAAAATTCTTCGCCCGGGGATTCGAGCCGCCGTTGAGCGCGATTTAGCTCGCTTAGAAACGCTCAGTCGTTGGCTGACCGAGCATTGGGATGGCGCACATCGCCTTCGCCTTGATCGCGTGCTGAAGGATTATCGAGAGGTGATTTTGGGCGAGCTCTCACTGACACGAGAAGCCAGTAACGCACAGAGATTACGCGACCTTTGGCTACCTCGGGGCAAGCTCTATGTGCCCAAAATCTACGCTGAGTATTCGTCCGAAAATCTTCTGGTGATGGAACGCGTCTACGGAACGGTGGTGACTGACCTTTCGACGCTTGAGGCGCAGCAAGTCGATCTCGCCCGCTTGTCGCAACTCGGCGTTGAAATCTTTTTTACGCAAGTGTTCGAAGACAATTTCTTTCATGCCGACATGCATCCGGGCAATATCTTGGTCGATCACTCCGACCCGACCCAGCCCACATACATCGCCCTTGATTGCGCCATCATCGGCCAGCTAAGTCGCGAGGATCGAAATTATCTGGCCAGCAATCTCATCGCCTTCTTCAGCGAAGACTATGGCGCGGTGGCAACGCTACATATCGAAAGCGGCTGGGTTCCGCCGGAAACCTCACATGCCGAGATGGAGGCCGTGATTCGGGAGACCTGCGCGCCTTTATTCGGCAAGCCCATGGCTGAGATCGAATTTGGCAAGCTCCTTGTGTCACTCTTTCAGGCTGCCCAACGATTTGATATGTCCATCCAGCCTCAACTGGTCCTACTCCAGAAAACGTTGCTCAACATCGAGGGCATTGGTCGACAACTTTATGGACAACTCGACCTATGGGAGACCGCCGCACCTTTTCTTGACCAATGGATGGCGAGACGTAGAGACCCTTGGCAACATTTAGAGCGATTAAAAACACTGCTGCCGATTGCGCTTGCAGAAGGCCCAGAACTTCCGGAACACTTGGTCAAAGCCCCTCGTCGAATCGAGCAAATCCTCAAGAACAATCGCCAGCTGGAGCAGCGCGTTTTGGCGTTGAGCCTTCAACTAAAACAGCAGGATCATTCACGGCGCCGGTCTGAACTCTCCTGGCTTTTGCTTCTGATCGCCGTGATTTGTTTTTTGCCTATACTGATTAATCAACCGCTCACTCTAGAGTGGCCTAGAACGGCGCTCGGATGTCTTACTTTCATCGGCGGCCTTGCCATCAGAGGAACCTTTCTACGATGACCAGCCAAACAAACTACCTTGAGGCGCTGCACTTCAATGATCAGGGCCTGATTCCTGCCATCGCGCAAGATGCTGCTACCCACCAAGTCCTCATGGTGGCCTGGATGAACCGAGAAGCGGTCGAGAAGACAGTTGCGACGGGAGAGGCACATTATTTCTCTCGGTCTCGAGCAGCCTTGTGGCACAAGGGGGAATCCAGTGGCCACATCCAGAGGGTGAAGGACATTCGGCTTGACTGCGATGGCGATGTGCTATTATTGCTCGTCGATCAGAGCGGGGGCATCGCTTGCCACACGGGGCGGGAGTCCTGTTTCTTCCTAAGGCTGAGCGGCGAGCACTGGGATACCGACCTGCCAGTGCTCAAAGACCCAAAAGAGATCTACTCGCATGACTGATACCTTGCGAAATCTGGCCAGCACCATCAAAGCGCGGCGGTCCGCCAACCCCGAGACGTCTTATGTTGCTCAGCTGAATCACCGAGGCCTTGATAAAATCCTATCGAAGGTGGGCGAAGAGGCGACGGAGGTCATTCTGGCAGCGAAAGGGTCGCTCGATTCCCCAGATCAAAAAGCCGCCTTGGTGGGCGAAATGGCCGACCTCTGGTTCCATTGTCTCGTGTTATTGGAGCGCGCGGAGATTGATTACAACGATGTTTTACAAGAATTAGAGCGCCGCGAGGGCACTTCCGGCATCGAAGAGAAACGCGCTCGCGCCCCCGAAAACCACTAGGAGAAGATCATGTCATTTGGGATCACAGAACTCATTATCATCTTGGTGATCGTTCTTTTACTCTTTGGCACCAAAAAGCTCAGAAGTATCGGCACCGATTTAGGGGGTGCCATTAAAGGATTTAGAAGCGCCGTTTCGGAGGAGCAATCTGAGCCGAACACGCAACAATCAGATGAGCCCTCCGCGCCAGGGAGCGATCCGGCAGCAAGCGATCAAAAGTAACCTGCTGACCCCATGTTCGACATTGGATTTCCCGAACTTCTAGTCATCGGGGTCGTCACCCTGCTTGTGATCGGCCCCGAACAACTGCCTAGCACCATGCGGACCATCGCACTTTGGATCGGCCGTATCCGCCGGAGTTTCAGCGAGATCCGGCGGGACATCGAACAAGGGATCGGTGCCGATGAAATTCGGCAACAACTTCACAACGAGGCCATTCTGAAAGAAATTGAGCGATCTAAGGCAGCCCTAGCTCAAACGCAAGCAGATATTGACAGCTTGGCGAAGAAGGCGAGCGAAGCCATGACGCTTGATGATGAGCGCCCCGCAGAACCAACAAAACATGAGCAACGAAGCACCGAACCCTAACTCTCCAGACACGGATCCTGGGCAGCCGCTAATCGAACATCTGATTGAGTTACGCAGTCGCTTACTGCGTAGCGCGCTCGCAGTGGCTATTCTGTTCGTCCCGCTTTTTTATTACGCAAACGATTTGTACGCTTATTTATCTAGCCCTCTACGCGCCTACTTACCCGAGGGCACTTCGATGATCGCGACCGAGGTTGCATCGCCCTTCCTCACACCTTTCAAGCTGTCGCTGGTCTGTTCAATCTTTGTCGCGATGCCCTATATCCTTCACCAGATTTGGTCATTCATTGCACCTGGCTTGTATGCAAACGAGAAAAAGATTGCCTTCCCATTGCTCGTTTCCAGTATCACGCTTTTCTACTCAGGCATCGCATTCGCTTATTTCGTGGTCTTCCCGTTGGTGTTCGCTTTCTTCACCAGCGTTGCGCCGGACGGCGTCACCATCATGACCGATATCAACCGATACTTAGATTTTGTTTTGAAATTGTTTTTTGCCTTCGGTCTTGCGTTCGAGATTCCCATCGCCACCCTACTCCTTGTTTGGACAGGGGCGACCACACCCCAAAGCCTGAGGGAAAAAAGACCCTTTGTGATTGTGGGCTGTTTTGTGGTGGGCATGCTGCTCACACCCCCTGATGTGGTCTCCCAGATTCTGTTGGCAGTCCCCATGTGGCTGCTGTTTGAAGGAGGCATTTTATTTTCGACGCTGATCAAGCATGAAGACCCTGCGTCAACTGAGGAGACGCCCTGAGCGCTCTTTCATTAAATGACAATGAGGGTAAGGATCGCGCGCCTTGGAGGGTTTCTCGCATCTAACCTCGCGAACGATTCTTGGACTGCTCACCCCCGGCGAAAGGCCCAGCAGCCAGATCAAAGCACCACCCCTCGGTTGACCTTTTCGTAATCCCGCCTGGGCGCCAGCGCTTCTAAGCGATCCTTCAAAAAACGTCAAAGATTCGCTGGCTTTGGTGGTGAGGGTCGTTGGATCCGATCCGACGGCCTAGTCCATGCTCAATAAGAACGTTACGGGACCTTCATTAAGCAGCTCAACCTTCATATCGGCGCCAAATTCACCTGTTTCAACGGCAATATGTTGTGTCGCTTGCTCAACAAAGTAAGCGTAAAGGGGCTCCGCCAACGCAGGGGCTTTCGCGGCTGAAAATGAAGGCCTCAGGCCCTTATTCGTTGAAGCCGACAACGTAAATTGAGAAACGATCAACAATTGGCCCTTGATGTCTTGCACACTCAAATTCATGTGCTCATTCTCATCAGGGAACACACGATAGTTGAGGACCTTGCTAAGCAATCGATCGGCAACGGCATTGTCGTCCTCAGCGTCGATCCCCAGAAACACGAGCAGGCCTCGATGGATACGACCAACCACCTGGCCCTCAACCGTGACGCTCGCATGGGCCACTCTCTGAATCAGTGCTTTCATTGCGCAACTAGCCCGCGTTGAGACGATCCGCCAAACGTTCCGTCGATCTGACCAGCGCGTCAATCATCGCTGGCTCGGTTGCTGAGTGGCCAGCCTCCCGCACCATAAACAACTCGCTCCCTGACCACGCTTGCGCTAAGGCAAGCGCTGCTTCCGGCGGCGTCACAAGATCGAATCGGCCCTGAACGATATACCCAGGGATCCCCGTCAATCGATGCGCATGGTCCAGCAATTGATTCGGTGCCAGAAAGCAATCATTCGCATAATAGTGGGTACCGATTCGACATCGAGACAGCGCCCGCGGCGCCTTGGTGAGGTGCTGTACGAGTCGCGCGTCGGGCCTCAAATTGGAGCATTCCGCCTCCCAGGCAGCGAAGCGTTTAGCGGCATCCATGCGCCCAAGTTCATTTTGAGCGCTCATGAGTGCCTGATAACCCTCAATGGGATCTACACCGTCCTCTAGGGGCGCACAAAATTCTCGCCATTGATCGGGATAAAAACGATTCAGGCCATCGCCATAAATCCATTCAATGTCTTGCTTACGCCCTAGAAAAGGGCTTCTCAAGACCATGCCCGACACCTGCTCGGGAAAGGCTTCAGCATAGCTGAGCGCGAGGGTGCTGCCCCATCCTCCGCCAAACAATGCCCAGCGGTCGAGACCCAAATGCGCTCTGATCAACTCGATATCACGAATGAGATCATCCAGCGTATTGGCGCTGGTTTCCCCAAGGGGTTCCGAGCGCCCTGACCCACGTTGATCTAACAATACGATTCGATATTGATTCGGGTCGAAGAATCGCCTCGAATCGAACTCGCATCCATTGCCTGGTCCACCATGCAAAAAAAGCACCGGGTGCGCGTCTTGACGACCACTCTGGTCAATGTAGAGACGATGGCCATCGCCGACATCGAGCATCTGCCGATCGAACGGCTTGATATCGGGGTAGAGCGTCCGCATTTACGCTTCCGCCCTGACGCGACTGGCCCGCTTGCGTTCATTTTCGGTCAGCAGCTTCTTCCTAATGCGGATGTGATTTGGCGTGATCTCGACCAACTCATCATCATCTAAGAATTCGATGGCTTGCTCGAGTGTGAATTGCACTGGCGGCGTCAGAACAATATTCTCATCGCTGCCAGCAGCACGAATATTGGTTAACTGTTTACCTTTGGTTGGGTTCACCGGCAAATCATTGCCACGAGAGTGCAGGCCGATGATCATGCCTTCGTAAATCTCCTCGTTCGGATGAATAAACAGCCGCCCTCGAGGTTGAAGATTGTAAAGACTGAAGGCTAGGCTCTTCCCCGAAACCATGGACACCAACACGCCATTGTGCCGGCCACTCAGCTCTTCGTTCACTTTGGGTCCGTAGTGATCAAAGACACTCGCCATTAACCCCGTGCCCGAGGTGAGGGTCAAAAACTCGCCCCTAAAACCGATCAAACCTCGGGTGGGAATCATAAAGTCCAACCGGACACGGCCATTATGATCCGGTTGCATGTTCTGCAAGACGCCACGCCGGACGCCAATCTTCTCCATCAGCGTTCCTTGGTGCACTTGTTCCACATCAAGACTCAACCGTTCAAAGGGCTCGAGAATTTCGCCATTCTCTTCTTTTAGGATGACCTCTGGTCGCGAAACACCCAACTCGTACCCTTCCCGCCTCATGGTTTCGATCAGCACCGCGAGGTGCAGCTCTCCCCGGCCTGAGACCACAAATTTGTCTGGCGAATCACCATCTGCGACTCGAAGTGCAACGTTGTACTGTAGTTCTCGATCGAGACGATCACGAATATTTCGACTCGTAATAAATTTCCCATCTCGGCCTGCAAACGGAGATGTGTTCACCTGAAAGGTCATGGAGATCGTCGGTTCATCCACCTTGAGGGCGGGGAGTGCCTCAGGGCAATCGGGATCACATAGGGTATCCGAGATAGACAACCCCTCAATCCCCGAGACGCTGACAATGTCACCCGCGAACGCTTCTTCTTGTTCAACTCGCTGAAGACCGGAAAATCCCATCACCTGAAGGACCTTCGCTCGGCGCGCATTGCCCTCTCGATCAAGAACCGTAACCCCCATCCCTCGATGGACACGGCCGCGCTTAATGCGCCCAAGCCCAATCAACCCCACATAACTGTTGTAATCGAGCGCACTGATCTGCATCTGCAGCGGACCCTCAACTTCAACATCAGGGGCAGGGACGTCACTGATGATCAGGTCTAGGAGATAGCTAAGATCGTCGCCTAAGGCATCAGCCGAAGGGCCCGCCTGGCCTTTTATGGCCGAGCCAACGACCACCGGAAAGTCGAGCTGTTCTTCTGTCGCGCCAAGCTGATCGAACAATTCGAATACTTCGTTGACCACCCAATCAGGACGTGCTCCATCGCGATCTACTTTGTTCACCATCAGGATTGGATTCAGGCGATTCTCAAACGCCTTTTGGGTCACAAACGGGTCTGGGGAAGCGGACCCTCCGCGGCGTCCACCAGAAGCACGATCCCATCGACCATGGTGAGCGCTCGCTCCACCTCACCACCAAAGTCGGCATGGCCCGGGGTGTCGACAATATTAATGCGTACACCCTTCCAGTTAAGCGCCGTGTTTTTGGCCAAAATGGTAATGCCACGCTCACGTTCTAAATCATTGGAATCCATCAAGCGTT
>JALRJG010000200.1 GCA_023261215.1 Pseudomonadales bacterium
CCTCGTGGGCGGCCTCCTCAATCAATAACATTTGTTTCGGATCGTATAGAGGATCTGCCAGAACATCGATGAGATCAGTGGCGATGAGAAAATTGTCGAACAGATGGGGCAGGAGATTGCCGAATTGCATCCATCGACCGTCACCCGCTTGGGCTGGGTGATAATAAAGACTGGGCTTTGGTGGCTGATCGTTGCGGCTGAGTAAAGGGATAAATTGCGCGTATCGCTCGGGTTTTTGCAACGCGATCAGTCCTCCCATGTCATAAGGCAGAAGGCCTCTGAGTAGACTGGTTTCGATGTGTCTCCCTCGAGCGCTGCTCGCTTGCTGGAGCACTGCCGCCAGGATGCCGGTGACTGAGGATTGAATCGCAACGTGGGTTGCCACCTGCACGGCCGACCAGACGGGCCCAGGTCGGTCCGCAATACCCGAAAATTGCAGCATTCGACCCGCGTAGGCTGCGGCCACGTGCTCGTAGCCCGGTAGATCAGCGAGCGGTCCGTTCATGCCAAACCCGGTGATTTGGCAATAATTGAGATGGGGAAAGCGCGCGCTGAGCGTTTCAAAATCGAGCGCTCTCGCTGCCAATTTACGGGTGCGCCAATTCGTCACCAGTACGTCTGCCGAGGCCAGGAGCTCAGCGAATTTGATCTGATCGTCTTCAAGATCGAGATCCAGCGGGCAGATGGCTTTGCCGCGGCGCCACATAGGCGCGGCGGGATGCTGATCCAAAAGCCCAGGTCGGGGCGGCTGAATGGTCAGGACTTCTGCCCCGAAGTCAGCAAGAATCATGGTGGTGACGGCAACGGTGGGCCCAGTGCCCAATTCGATGACGCGCAAATTGCTCAAGGCATTCATGGTGTCAAAAGACCGTCATTGATGAAGCTTGAGTGTGCTGAAATTGAGAGTCTCGAGCAAATCTAATTTTGACGAGGGGGTAGTACGCTTCGAGACTGGAGTACCTTGAGCCAGTGGCAGAAGCTCTCTTCAGTGTTATAGGTATCGGTGAACCCTGCCTGCTTGATTTTGATTGTGCTCACCAGTGCGGGCGGGGGACTCACCTCGGCCCCGAACGCAAAGCACAGGTTCGCGTAGTGATGCGATTCACCTAGAAGTGAATCGAGCGACGGCGTCACCAAAGCATAATCTTGCGCCAGGGTTGCCCACGCTTCCTTGCGCGTCTCGAAGTAGCCAACAAGATCGAGTGGTTCGTCTGGGCCAAGCGCGACGCCCAACGCATCGGCAAGCGCTGGCCAAAGATCTCGCCATGAAAATACTTCGCCGTTGGTCAGATTAAATGTTTGGTTGATTGCCGCATCAGCATTCGCCGCCCAGACACAAGCGTCCCCTACAAGTCTGACATCGACGGCTTCCCAAACCCAATCCGCCCCCCCAGGGAAGCTGAAAGGCCGGCCTTCTAGGCGGCGCAATGCAGCATAGGCGCCGATCACTGGCGGTAAATTCATCACCACGCCTTGATTTGGACCCACGATCAGCTGTGGCCTCAAGATGGTGTAGGTGAGGCCGTGTTGTTGTGCCGCTTGGGTTAGGCAATCTTCTTGCAGCCAATAAAAATTAGGATGCTCGACTCGGGGCTGTGATTCCCTTGCTGGTATCCGCATGGGTTTAACCGCGCCCCCATAGGCCTTGGTGCCTTGAAGCAGGGTGACCTGCCTAAGTTGCGTGGCGGCAATAAGGCGTTTGAGAAGGCGCTCAAACATCTCGCCATTCCGATGGATTTGACGTGGGTCGCTCCAGCCGGATATGAGGCCTGGCAACTCGAAGACCGCGGTGTAGACCAAGTGCGTAACGTCGGGGTGATCGAGAACCAGCCGGTCGATGGTAGCGGCCTGGTCAAGGTCCAACGTGACGTGGGTCACGTCTCCCGATACCCAGGTTGGAAATCGTCGGGAGGCGGTTACAACCGACCAGCCCGATTGACAAAAGGCATTTGCGGCCGCGGATCCAACCAGGCCACTGGCACCCACGATCAGGACTTTTGAAGTGGGGCGCATCACTCTTTAAACGGCGTGCTAAGGATCAACCAGACACCGAGATATCCGCAAAGCGGATCATCGGCAGGCATGAAGACCTTTGCCAATTCCAATGAAGCGAGTCGCCGATGTCGCGGACGTCCTTGATCATTGAATAGAAGTTGCCCGCCACAGTGATGTTTCGAACGGGTTGAATCCGTTGAGCACCCTCTCGCAGGTAGCCCGAGGCGCCGAAACTGAATTCACCCGAGATCGGATTCGCGCCCGAGTGAAGACCGGTCAAGTCAGTAACCTCAAGCCAGCGTCCTGCCGTGCAAGCGGCCTCTGTGGAAGGGCCAGGCTGAGCCTTGAGTTGATGTAAACCCACGCCCAAAGTGGACCGCGGTCCTCGGGTCGCGTGTCCTGTAGTGGTCACGCCATAATGGGCAGCGGTAGCACTGTTGTGGATGAGTGTCTGAAGCCTCCCTGCTGTAATGAGCGGCGTTTGCTGTGCCAGTGAACCCTCATCATCGAACAGCGCGTAGCCAAAACCTTGGGTGTCCCCTGGATCGTCAAACAGCGACAGCCGCGGATCTGCGATCGCATCGCCCAACCGATCGCGCATCGGGTTGACGCCATCTTTGGCGGATTTTCCTGAAAACATCATGGCAAAAACCGCGAGTAAGTCAGACTGAGTTTCGGTATCAAAAATGACATCGTACCGGCCCGAGGGAATGGGTTTCCCTTGAAGGATGTCGATGCCGGCTTGGTAGACCTTTGACACGAGTGCCTCGCGGTCGAGCCCCGTGAAACGACGCGCGGCTTGTCCCGCGCCTTCCATGGCGTTGGTCTCCCCGTCTTCGATCAGCGCGTAGGCATAGGCGCTCATGGATCGATATCGAATGTCTGCTTTAAGGCCGGCAGTGGAGTAAATCGCGCGATGGCCGAAGCCAGACTGCACACCGTTGTAGGGTACGTTTTTGACTAGGGGCTTGGCTTTGAGCGCTGCCTCTACCCGAAGCGCGAAATCAATTTTGTCCTCGATAGAGGATTCATCATCCGGGCAGAGCAGGGCGTCGTCGGTTGTCATGTGATTGGCGTTGGGCAAAATTCGTTCTGTGGGTTCCTCACCCGCATAGCTCGTGTTGGTTAACGCCTGGCTCACTAACGTCTCGATCGCCTCGGGATCGACCGCTTCGCTATAGGCAGTGCCGACTTTCGCGTTCTGTATGACACGAAGCCCAAGAATACGATTCGAGGTGACCTTGTGTTCTTCGAGTTCGCCGTCTCTTGCCTTCAGCGATAAAGATTGGCCTTGATCTACGATGAGATCGCCCTCAGCACCCGCATCAACCACGCGATTCAATATGGCCTCAATGACCGAGTGGAGGCTCATTCCTGGCCTCCCACTAGAATGTCGTCCACTTTGAGCGTGGCTTGGCCAACCGTCGTCGGTATGGAGCCAGAGACCGACCCACACATGCCGCAGGCTAGAGAAAAG
>JALRJG010000201.1 GCA_023261215.1 Pseudomonadales bacterium
AACCAAACCGTGGTTTCCCTAAAAGCACCCCAGAGTCTGGCGAGGTGCTAGATTCGACATCATCGAGGATGAGAATTTCGGCATCGCGCACGTGCTCCTAAACCTGATCATGGGTCCGCAAAGGGTGGCGCGGAATCAAGCTCATCGAAGAGAGGCGCGATCCTTTTTGGGGAGGCTTGCCCTTCAAGCAGTGATCAAGGTGATGACCACTAACGGCAACATATTGTGCTATACGTGCTGATGTAGCACAAGATGTTGTGGCTGATTCTATCTGTTGAAAAATGGAAATTTAGTGAAAAACTGGGGTCAAGTCTTGATTTTTCGGCCAGCTGATTGGGGGGTTGCACTGGCTTGTTCGATCGAGAGACACTGGTGCAATCGTTAAATTGGGGATCAAAATCATGAACTTAGAGCATCGAATTGCCATCGTGACCGGTGGCGGAAGTGGGATTGGCGCCGCAACCAGTGAGATGTTGGCCGCCTCGGGTGCGAAAGTGGTGGTCACCGATATCTCCGAAGAATCTGCGCGGCAAACAGCAGATGTCATCTGTCAGCGGGGCCAAGAAGCGATCGGACTGGGTCAAGACGTGACTCGCATCGATGAGTGGCACCAGGTGTTCGAAACGACCGCAAAAAAATTTGGTGTTGCTAACGCGCTCGTGAACAACGCAGGGGTCAGCGGTGCGGGCAAAGATCGCTTAGAAGAGCCTGAGGGCCTTGAAGCCTGGCGATTTGTCATGTCCGTTAATATCGACGCAGTCCATCTAGGGTGTCGGTTGGCTCTGGAGCAAATGAAGGTTTCCGGTGGCAGCATTGTCAATATTTCGTCGGTCATGGGGATCGTGGGAGGCGCGGGACCCGCCTACAATGCGAGCAAAGGCGCCGTTCGGTTGCTCACCAAGTCGATCGCCGCCTATTGTGGGAAAATGGGCTATCCGATTCGATGCAACTCAGTCCATCCGGGCTATATCTGGACGCCAATGGTGCGGCAGATTGTGGATGTCTCGGACGAAGTCTCAACGGAGGAGGAGCTTAAAGAGATGCTGTTGCTCCAGCACCCCATTGGCCGCTTAGGTCGACCGGAGGATATTGCGGCGGGTGTCAAATTCCTGTTGTCGGATGAGTCCAGTTTCATGACCGGGAGCGAACTGGTGATCGATGGCGGCTACACAGCGGTGTAGCTTCGTCTACTGGTCGGCACTGGGGTTTCATTCGTCTTTTTGTGCGGTTTGAAAGGCGCTGAGGCCAAAGCGACACCCTAAATTTAAGCCTTGCCTGAACGCTTGAAAACCCAGCCGACCTGGCAGCTGCGAATCCCTCTGGCTGAGAATCGATTGAGCCTTGATGGTTCACCCAGAGGGATAGACCGGTTGTTTGCAAGCCGGTGCTGCCCCGATATGATGGCGGCGACAGGGGATACCCGTAACAAACGCGTTGAGGCCAGAGGAGTCAGACCAACTGAGCCTCTGTGGCTCGTTACGAGACGGCGCGGTCAACAGCCTTCGAGACGCGCACCCTTTAAGACATCGAATGAAAGAGTGAGACAACTTATGCATTTAACTCAACTGGCCGCGGAGCGACCTGACAAAGCGGCGTACATTATGGCCGCGACGGGTCAGACCTTCAGTTATCTCGATTTAGAACAGGGATCCAATCGGCTCGCCCATCTCTTTCGAAGTCTTGGGCTTAATCGGGGCGACCACATCGCGATTTTGCTGGAAAACCATCCGTTGTTCCTACAAATCTGCGTGGCAGCTCAACGTTCAGGCCTTTATTTCACGGCAATCAGTTATCGCCTGCAAAGAGACGAAGTGGCTTACATAGTGAACGACTGTGGCGCCAAGGTGTTCATTACCTCGAGAGACCGCCAATCGGTCGTTGAAGCTCTGCTCGCTGATCTACCTGATTTGGGCCAGGCTTATATGCTGGACGGAATCTCTCCGGGATTTGAGTCGCTTGAATCGGCCATCGAAACGCAACCGACGACGCCCATAGCAGACGAGAGCATTGGCACTTCCATGCTGTATTCGTCAGGGACAACGGGTCGTCCCAAAGGGGTATTCAGACAATTGCCCGAAGGGCAGTGGGGGGCAGAGGATTCGGCTGCACTCTTTCGAGCGCTCTATGGCGCGACGGATGATAGTGTTTACCTCAGCCCGGCGCCGCTTTATCACGCCGCACCCTTGACCTTTTCGATGGGGTTTTTACTTGGCGGGATGACCGTTGTGGTGATGGAGCATTTCGACGCTGAGGCGGCACTAAAAACGATTCAGACCTATCGAGCAACCCACAGTCAGTGGGTGCCAACCATGTTTATTCGCATGCTCAAACTCGATGAGGAGACTCGGCTTAGCTACGATGTTTCGAGCCTCCAGTGTGCGATTCATGCGGCCGCACCCTGCCCAGTGCCCGTCAAAGAACAGATGATTGAGTGGTGGGGCCCGGTCATTTTTGAGTATTACGCAGGCTCAGAGGGCAATGGGTTCGTGGCGATTACGTCAGAGGAATGGCTGGCGCACAAGGGCTCAGTTGGGCGAGGGTTGACCGCCGTGCTGCATATCTGTGACGAAGAAGGGAATGAGGTGCCTGTAGGCGAATCAGGCACCATCTACTTTGAAGGGGGCGGCGAGTTCGAGTACCACAACGATCCGCAAAAGACCGCTGAGTCGCGGCACCCCAAGGGTTGGTCAACCCTTGGCGATATTGGCTATCTGGACGAGGAGGGTTACTTATACCTAACGGACCGGAAAAGTTTCATGATTATCTCTGGCGGTGTGAACATCTACCCACAAGAAACCGAAAATTTACTTGTGACGCATCCCAAAGTCATGGACGTTGCCGTCTTTGGCGTGCCCAATGAGGACTTTGGCGAAGAGGTCAAGGCGGTGGTGCAGCCCATTCATTGGGAAGATGCCGGTCCTGAGCTTGAGGCGGAATTGATCGACTTTTGTCGTGACAATATCTCTCACATCAAATGTCCAAAAACGATCGATTTTGAGCAGGAACTGCCTCGCCACCCAACAGGCAAGCTCTACAAGCGGTTACTGAAGGATCGATACTGGGAAGGACTCAAAACCGGCATTCTTTAACTTGCGCGGGACTCGAATTGCGAGCGTTGACGAGATGCCGTTACGGGCGATTAAGAAGATTCGCCGGGGAGTATTGATCGGTGAGAGTAGTCGCACTGGTATCCCAATCGATTCGATCCGTGATGTATTCGGGGAAAGACAATAGCCCGACACCGAAAGGCGCTAAGCGTGGCGCGAGCGATTGGGCGCGCTGGTTGAGGCGTGATGCATCGGGCAATTGTCCGCTTCGCGTCGCCAGGATGATCCGATTGCCGCTGACGGGCAGTCGCATGGTGTAGAGGTTGCCAAAGACAGCCGCATAAGTGACAGACTCCAAATCGTAAAGCCTTGATGAGGAGAAGGTGTTCGCTACGAGCACGCCATCAGCCGTCAACAAGCTC
>JALRJG010000202.1 GCA_023261215.1 Pseudomonadales bacterium
GAGGGCGCAACGGATGAGCGAATCAGGATTTCCTCGGATAAGCTCAATATTGATGTGATTTACGATCTTAAGGGTGACTGGATCGGGCTCGAAACAGCCCTCCCCAAAGATCATCGGCTCACCTATCGCTTGCAACCAGCTTACGCATTAGCCAAGTAAACCTTTACGCCGGCGTTGGCGATGACAATGGGATCCGTACCGTCATCATTGGCAATCGAGAGTCCACCTGGCTCCGCGCTCACCGTGACTTTCCCATACGGCAGCATCTCTGCCACCGACTGAACATCGACCTGACTGGGGTCGGGCACACCAATCAACACGTCGATTTCCATATCGTGCGGCGTTCGACCCAACGCTTTAAAGAAATTCAGGCTCGAGTGACGAATGGCATCAGACACTGCACGACAAGCGGCTTTGGTCATATCCGACCCGTGGACGTCGGTCCCCATTCCAAATTCAGTGACGTAACGTTGCCGTGTCATTTAGGCGCTCCTGACTTCATCATGCGTCGGTAGACGGCGTGATGGTCGACGCTATTTCGACGACCGATGATGTGAATTTACCCCCCGGGGCGAAGAGCTTAGCCTCATCGGCCAAGATTTCTGCTTGCGCCTCTGGGGTTCGCAGCCCCGCATAACAGGCATCTCTTTTGGCTTCTGATTCAAACCACATTTCCGTGACCACATGATAAGGCATCGCTTCCGCAGCCATTCCCGGTGGCGTCTCGAGATAGCGCCGCACATATCTTGCGACATGGGCGTTGAGGTATTTCTCGCCGATCAGTCGATGATGTGTCTCATAATAAGTTCGGAATGCCTCTACCGTGAGATCATCTCTTTTTTTTAAGAGCACCAGTTGCTTGATCATCCACTCTCTCCTGCTGAGTCTCGAGGTCTAGGGCATCGCGACATCGCCGTCCTGCAAACACCATGGAAGCCCGTTAAAATTGGCGATCCATCCAAGGAGCCTTGCCTTTGAACGAGTATAGTCCACTCCAGCGCGTCGCGGTGCGCGGACCAAAGGCCGCCTTTCGCAGCCCCTCGGATATTGATCGAGAGTGGCAGGCTTTGAGATTTCATGCAGCCCCCTCGTTCGATGAGGCACTCAGTGAGCACGAGGCATTCACCTCCGCGTTGAAGCTCGCCGGTGCTGAAGTGGTCAATCTGGGGCCGAGCGACGCGCTCACCCTTGACAGCCTTTACGTGCGCGACGCACTCATCGTCACAGCCAGAGGGTTGATCGCTTGTCACATGGGACGCGCGAGCCGACGGGGCGAGCCACTGGCCAATGCAACGGAGCTCGAGCGGCGAACTGGGCTCAAGCTGTTGGGCGAAATCAAACCGCCCGGTACGCTCGAGGGTGGCGATGTGATTCGCTTGGACGCATACACAATGGCCGTTGGCATCGGCCCGCGAACGAACCACGCCGGTGTTGATCAATTGCAAGCACTGCTGGGGCCCAACGTTGCAATCCATCGGGTGCCACTCCCTGCGCCAGACCATCCAGACGACGTCTTCCATCTCATGAGCATGATCTCGCCCCTCGATGTCGATCTTGCTCTGGTTTACGCACCCCTCATTCCAAAGCCTTTCAGTGATTGGCTGAGCCGACACGGCATCGAGCAAATATCCGTGCCAGATGATGAATTTCCAACCATGGGCTGCAATGTTTTGGCCACTGGGCCAAGGCAGGCCTTGATGCTCTCAGGGCTACCCAAAACCCAGCAGCTACTTGAGGCTCATGGCGTGACAGTCACCACCTACGCTGGCAACGAAATCAGTCGGAAAGGCGAAGGGGGGCCCACGTGTCTCACATTGCCTTTACACAGAGCAGCCGCGCCCTTTCTCTAGACGCCCGACCTTAAGATGCGGGCTAGCGTTCTTTACAACGTTAGACGCGACTCCAGCGTCTCTTGGTCAGCAGCGAATTTACGAATGCCCTCTGCCAATTTCTCGGTGGCCATTGCATCTTCGTTGAGCATCCAGCGAAAACTGTTTTCGGTTAGGACCTCTGCTGGTGGCGCTGATGCCGTTGTGGCATCCAGTTGCCTCGCGAGGGGCGATGAATCTGCCTCGAGTTCAGCCAAGAGTCCTGGGCTGATGGTCAAGCGATCACACCCCGCGAGCGCTTCGATTTCACCCTTGTTACGAAAACTCGCGCCCATCACCACGGTCTGATAACGATTCGCTTTATAGTAGTTATAGATCCAATGCACGGACTGAACGCCCGGGTCACTCATGCCGACATAGCGCTCACCTGTCTTCGCTTGGTGCCAATCCAAAATCCGCCCCACAAACGGCGAGATCAAAAAAACACCTGCATCCGCACACGCCATGGCCTGCCCACGACCAAACAGCAGCGTTAAATTACATTGGATGCCCGAAGCTTCGAGCTCAGCCGCAGCCTGTATCCCCTCCCAAGTGCTGGCGATCTTGATCAGAATCCGATCGGGGCCTATACCCTGCCTGGCATACCCGTCGATCAGTCGCCTCGCCTCGTCAACCGTTGCCTGCCGATTAAACGACCAACGCGCATCGACCTCGGTTGAAACGCGACCCGGGATCATCTCCAGAATTTTCGCGCCAATCCCAATCGCCAACGCTCGCGTGGCCCAACTTTTTTGATCTTGACTAGAGAGGTCCGCCGGCACCGCCGATTTCACCTCCTCGATGAGTCCCGCAAATTGCGGCAGTGCCATCGCACTGAGAATCAGCGAGGGGTTGGTGGTCGCGTCCATGGGTGAGAATTGTTGAATGGCAGAAATATCGCCGGTATCGGCGACCACATCCGTCATCGTTTTGAGTTGATCTAGCTGATTCACGTGCGTCCTTCTTGTCTCTTTTCTTGTCTCTTTTCTTGTCTCTATTGTTGTCTCTTTACAGCGTTTTTGATCGACTGTGAGTGTTAACCGGCGGGTGAAAGCGTTTCTTTAAACCATTGGGTAGTGGAATCCATCACGCGCTCTGCAAAACGCTGATCTCCCCTGCTTTGATCCGGCTCAACCACATTAAAAATATGTGTCGCGCCCTCTATCACAATGGCTTCTTTAAGCGCCGCACTGCTTGCGCCCAAAATGACCGAATCCGCCTGGGGCAGATAATCATTCGAACCACGAATCGTCAGCAACGCCCCCTGATAGGCACTGAACTCCGGCAGGATCGATTCGCCCAACATTCCTAATACATGGCGACGCGTCACAGCGATTGGCATCCAAGACTTGATGATGCCGACGCCGGTTTCTAGGGCGTCTCGAACCGCGCCTGCTTGCGACTCATCCTTCACAATATCAATCGGATTCAGAGCACTTGACCATAACACCATGCTCTGAACTTCGGGTTCCGTTGTGACCGCAAGGCGCATCACCGTGGGCCCGCCATAGCTGAACCCAAGTAACCCGACCTGCGCCTTGGGGTACCGGTCCTGAACCCACTGCAGCGCTGAACGGGCGTCTGCAACGCG
>JALRJG010000203.1:0-253 GCA_023261215.1 Pseudomonadales bacterium
ACTTCACAATCGGCAAGGGTTGCCCAAAACACGCCTCGAGCGCCATAGGTCATCAAACCAATCACTAAGACCATGGCAAGCACCCCGATACTCGCGACGCCGACTTCAAAGAGGCTGAAGCACATGAGTGCAACTGCGCCTGAACACAACAAAGCTGCGAGCACCAGTTGCCTGCTGGACCAATCGCTCAAGTAGCCCGAGACCACGGCGCCAATGGGCCGCATCCATAGCCTTGCCACCGTGATCGCACCTG
>JALRJG010000203.1:263-3456 GCA_023261215.1 Pseudomonadales bacterium
CCTGCACTGATGACGGATAAACCCAGCGCGATTTGAATAAACGCTGAGAAACTATACGTCGCCCAAAAGAGTTGATAACCCGAGAGCATCACCATGCCAGCAAGCCATAAATTGGGATTCTGAGCCAAAAGTTTTAAATCGCGCCACAAAGAGGCAAGACCTTCCGAGTCTGTTCTTGCATCAACATCGGACGCCGCTTCATCGACGCGAAGCCAATAGAGCAAGGGCCAAGCGGTCAGCATCGCCACCCCCGAATAGAGAATGATGACCGATCTCAGAGCGCCTGCCTCTGGCACTGGCGTTTGAGATGTCAGCCACGCGAACAAGGCAATGGCCAGTGTCGCCAGAAGCGCTTCTACCGCGCCTCGGCCACCCTCCAGCCAACCAAAGAATCGCCCTTGAGCGGCTAACGGCGCGATGAGTGAAACGGCTTTGATCATCGCAGCCCAAAACGTCAGCCCGGACGTTATGCCCCAAAGGACGAATATGACTTGCACGGCCGCTTGGCTCGGAAAACTCGAAAACCAAATCCCAATCAGCCCTGTGGCGACCAGCGATCCCGCCATTAGATGACGCGGTTGAAATCGATCAGCCAGCCAGCCGCTCGGAACGTAGGTGATCACGAACAGCGTGCCCAATAAGGCATAACAGGCTTGGAGTTCGGCTGCGGTCATACTGAGCGCTTCGAGCATGCTCAGCTCAAAGTTTTGCCGCATGTAGACCAGAGGATAGATAGCACCCCCAGCAAGGCTGACCAACGCCAATTGTAGATAGCGCATTTTTAGCGTCATGGGCGGCCTTGATGCATTCATGAGTGATTGAGTCTAACCCAGGAAATTCGGCTTGAACGACCGGGTGCCTGCGAGCGAAGACCGTATCCCTGCCTCTTCAGCGGAGTTCGCCGTCTCTGGGAAGCCGTTGGTTGGCACTTGATCAACAAAAACGTATGCTGATTCCGACTCTATTTCAAAGCAAAAAGGCAATCCCATGTTTGATTACCTCATCAAAAACGCCATGTTGGTCGACGGTCTGGGTGGTCAACCCGTGACGGGCAATCTTGCAATCAAAGAGGGGCTCATTGTCGGCGTGGGCGAAGTCGATGGTCAGGCCAAGGAAACCATTGATGCCGCGGGTGCCTATGCCAGCCCCGGCTGGATTGATGTCCACACGCACTACGATGGCCAAGTCAGCTGGGATGACGTGATGGATCCTTCGTTCAGCCATGGCGTCACCAGTGTGGTCATGGGGAATTGCGGCGTTGGGTTTGCGCCCTGCCCGCCTGGCGGCGAGCGCGGCATGATCGAATTGATGGAGGGGGTCGAAGACATTCCGGGCACGGCCCTTTATGAAGGCATCGAATGGGGGCGGTGGGAAACGTTTCCTGAGTACATCGACTATCTGGGCACACGCCAGTACACGCTCGATATCGGCACACAGGTGCCGCACAGCGCCGTTCGAAACTATGTCATGGGCGAGCGGGCACTGCGCCACGAGGATGCCACAGCCGATGATCTGAAGGCCATGGCGAAAATAGTTCAAGAAGCGTTAGAAGCGGGTGCGCTTGGCTTCTCGACAAGCCGAACCATCGGCCACCGCTCGGTTCGTGGCGAACCGATCCCGGGGACCTTTGCAGAGAAAGCCGAGCTCTTAACCATTGGCCATGCCATCAAAGCGGCGGGGCGAGGCCTCTTTCAAGCTGTGCCAGCCGGCGTTGTCGGCGACATCGCAGGCCCTGAACATTGGACCACGGAGCAAGAAGTCGAGCTCTTCACTGAGATCGCGCGAACCTGTGGCGTGAAGTGCACATTTACATTGGCACAAAATGGCAGCCGACCCGACCAATGGCGCAACTGCTTGAATTTGGTGGAATCTGCTCAAAAAGAAGGCCTTGAGATCGTGCCTCAAATCGCGACTCGGCCCATTGGCTTTGTCACCAGTCTGAAGTCCTACCACATGTTTATGCGGCGTCGAACTTACCTCAGTCTCGAACATTTACCCTTTAACGAAAAGCTGAGCGCCATGCGCCAAGCGGATGTTCGCGCGGCGATTTTAAGTGACGAAGATGTTCCGCCCGATCAACCCGGCGTCATGGCTAACGTCTACGGCCTGATGGCAGCAGCGGCACCCATGATGTTCCCGATCACTCTACCGATCAATTACGAACCCGATCCAAGCGAATCCATGGGGGCTCTCGCGGCAGCGAAAGGCGTTGAGATCGCGGAGATGATGTACGACTACTTGGTGGGGGGTGAAGGTGATCAGTTCGCGATATTGCTCGGCGCTAACTTTGTCGATGGTACCTTCAGCGTCATGGAAGACATGATTGCCCATCCGCACACCACGATTGGTCTTTCTGATGCGGGCGCCCACGTCAACCTGATTTTTGACGCAGTGGGCCCAACCTACCAGCTCACCCACTGGGCTCGCGACCGAGCCAAAGGCCGCCGCTTCCCGATCGAACTCCTGGTTCAAAAGCAAACCGCAACCAATGCTCGCCTATTTGGCCTCAACGACCGCGGCAGCCTTGAAGTCGGTAAGCGCGCCGACATCAACCTCTTCGATCTCAGCCGATTAAACCTCGGCCCGCTGTCGGTGAACCACGATTTACCTGCGGGCGGCTCGCGTATTTTGCAATCAGCGCAAGGCTACTTGAACACCTTCGTCGCCGGCGTCAAAACTCGCGAGAATGACCAGGATACGGGGGCTAGACCAGGACGCGTGATCCGATAATCATGCAATCGAGAGGTGACAGGGGTCGCTATTGCCAACATCGCACCGCGCGTTGCAATTCTGCGCTCAAGGCCTAACCGGTTCTGGTTCTCAACCGGGCCTGATAATCGTGGTTACGCCAATCGGCACGAAATACCCAATCGGCTTCCTGGCAACGCCTGGCATGCGCTTCAGAGATCTCAATATCATCGAAACCACTTCGGCGCGCCATCGCATATTGGTCGGGCAGTACATCCCCTTTTAGCCGAATTCGTCCGGTATACCCAAGGAGTCTCAACCGCTTCGCGAGTGAGAACGCTCTGCCATCGGCAAAACTTCCAACGCTGATCAACAATGCCGAATGAGCGAGTGCCGCAGCTAATTGTTCGTCATTACTATCCAATGGGAGCGCAACGTGGC
Organism: Pseudomonadales bacterium; assembly: GCA_023261215.1. Taxonomy (GTDB): domain Bacteria; phylum Pseudomonadota; class Gammaproteobacteria; order Pseudomonadales; family Azotimanducaceae; genus UBA9926. The sequence continues at coordinate 3,393 of JALRJG010000203.1, forward strand.
TCGCATCCAAATCGCTCGCGCAAAACCCTTGATCTGACACGATCATGCAATCTTCCCCTCTCTA
>JALRJG010000204.1 GCA_023261215.1 Pseudomonadales bacterium
GGATAAGCCAATCTTGATAAACGCGGCATTCAGACGCGCATTGTCTGCCGCAATCCGAACATCACTTGCCAGCGCAAAGGCGAATCCACCACCACAGGCAGCATCCTGAATAATGCTGATAATCGGTTGAGGGCATCGGCGCATACGAATATAGACTTCAGCAAGATACCCCTGAAACCCCATACCCTGACCGAAGGGTTGTTTCTCGTTTCGACTGGCCGCGGATTTGATGTCTAGACCCGCGCAATACGCTCGGCCCCGCCCACCCATCACCACGACCCGTGTGGCGTCATTTTCCATCAGACTATCGAAGTAATGCCTGAGTTCAGTCACCATCTGGGTATTGATGGAATTCAGCGCCTCTGGCCGGTTCAACCAAAGCCAATCGATGGCGCCATCTTGCTCGATCTCAATCGTCTCGTAGTTCATGCCTCTTCCTCCCTTCGGTGATCCACGGGTGTTGTCACTGGCGCATGTGGATCGAGTGCTTTCACAAACGCGAGGCACGCCATCCCTGCGCCATCCTCACTTCCGGATAGTGCAGACATCCCAGTTAAAAAGAAAGATTGCATGCCAGACTCACACGCCAAACAACGCCCTCGCCGATTGCGGTGCGCGAGTCTCGGTACGAGCCTTGGCCATTTTTTTATAGCGCTTAAGGATCAGCGCAATCACCAGCGCAGCGGCAAACGCTCCCGGGGAAAGGCATTATCAAGCTTAGACCTGTCCCGAGACGCTCATGACGCCGTGGATTGGAACCCAGTCAAGGGATTAAGGCCTCGGCGCCTCTCTCTCCGCGAGGCCCGGCGGGAACCAGGGCTGATGGCTAGAGGATGGCTAGAAGGAGCAGCGCCACGACCAAGCCGGTCAGCATGCCGGCATTCTGATACCAGGGTGTCTTGGCAACATCCACCAAACGTTGATCAATGGTTTGCCTCGGATCAGCGCCGTTGCTCACATCGTAAATGACTGGGAACTCGAAGACGCACACATTCACAGCAATGCCCGTCAGCGTGGCTACGATCGCAGCGTACGCATAGGGATTCGCCGCGGGCAAGGCGACGAGCGCAACAAGGACCAACAGCCAATTGCCTGTAGGACCGCCGACACTCATTGCAAGGAACTGCGCTCGAGAGTTCTCCTCCATTTTAAAGTTGAAAAAGAAAAACCCTTTTCGCTCTTTTGAAACAGGAGACACGCTGCCTGAGAGGCGAGCCCCTGTAAAATGGCCCCACTCGTGACCAATGCCGCCCAGCATGGTGCCCACAATATAGCCGGCGGCGAGACTCAGGACCGTAATCAGTAGGCCGGGCGACTCAGCAAGCCAGACCGCACTCGCACCCCAAAGCAGTAAGCCGCCAACCACATACTGCGCATGAGAGAACGCAACATTGCGCAGGCGTTGAAAATCTCTTGCCGTACGAGCGGCATGGTCCGTGTCGGAGGACATCGCGTTCTCGGTTTCTGTTAAACCATCATTTGTTAATGTTTGATCGCTCATGTTAGGTCTCGTTCAGGCCAAGCCGTTATTTAATCGTTTCAAGCGCATCCATTTCAAGCCACCCTTGTTCATCGAGGAGCGCCAAAAGGTGAAGAAGTGCTCGAATTTGAGCTATCCGCCCAAACGCTGAATCAACTGCGCAAAAGGCACTTTCAGCTCAATCTCGAAGCCATCAGAGATCTCTCTCATTTCGAGGGCTCCGTTCATCGAGTCCACCATACTTTTTACACCCGCAACCGCGATACCGCGCTCCTGAGCGGTGACATCTGCAGAACCGAAGAAGTCGTTCACGGTCTTGAGCAGTGGCTCATCAACCTCGAGCCCCTGGGTGGACATCTTTAACTGGAACACTTGGTCTTGTCCTGGCGAGGCTAAGTCCACGTCAAACGTGGTGTGCGTGGCCACTTCGCGATCGATGGCCAGTTCCGAGACGAACTGTACCAACGGGAACATCAACACATTCGGCAACCGGGTTGGCGCTTCCAATTCAGCGAGCGCCTCACTGAGATTGACTGTGAAAGTGCTCCCCTCTCGAGCAAACGCCAGTAACGCCTCTTGAAACTCACTAAAAATCTCTTTCAACGTCGTGGTGGTCGCAGCACTTTCCGACCGGCCACCGACAAACCCTTGAACTTTTTGCAACATATTGGTCGATTCACGAATGGCCTCGAGCACTTTGTTGAGATGCGGCAATTGCGTTTCGGTTGCCTCATCCATCACGAGGGACGCATACCCTTCGGCGATACACAGCTGATTGTTCAAGCTGTGCGACATCGAACCAATCAGAGAGGACACGGCCCGAAACTTCTCTTGAGCGATTTGATCGGCCTGGGATTCCCTTAATGCTGACATCAGATTGAGCGTCTTTTGTCGCTCAACGAACAGATCCAAAAACACCCCGACCTTGGCCCTGAGTCTCACGGCCTCCAGTGGCTTAAACATCACATCCACTGCCCCAGACTGATAGGCGGATCTGGGTAGCTCCGCCTCTGTGGTGTCCGCCGTGAGAAATATGATCGGGGTGAGCGCATTGTGCTCCGTCTTTCGAATGATTTCCGCCGTTTCGATGCCGTTTCGCTCCGGCATGTGAACATCCAAAATGATGACCACAAATTCATCTTCGAGACATGCAGCCTCGGCTGCAAAACCACTTGCGGCTTTGACCACGGTGACGTCGAAGGGGCGCAACGCAAAATCCAAAAGAATCAAATTCTCTTGAACATCGTCCACAATTAATATTTTGGCTTCGCTCATGCTCTTTCACCCCAGTTGCCACAACACGAATTGATTCCAATTGATCATTGTGGCGCTCGGCTTGTGCCGAGGCTCGCCGGCTATCTTAATGTAACCCTGGGGTCGCGTCACGGATACTGGCCTTCCGCGCGCAGGCTCAAAGCTCGGTGCACCCATTTTGGGACGATGGACTGGCGAGGACTGACTGAAACCAATGGACACACTGCGATGTTCCGGCCAGTGCAACCTGGCGAACGCCTCTGCCCTTGTGCAAGGGTGAAGGGGCGCAAGCAGGCGAGGAGGTGGAGGGGCCGCGGGCAAGAAGCCCAAGGCGCCAGCGGGTCAATGCAGACAGGCCTAAACCACCGCTTGCAGAGAATAGATCCAAGGTTTACGTTCTAGCCTTCGCTTACATGAAGGATCGAACACCGTGAACCATTCCGCCTCTGCACCCCGAAGGGTTGAGCTACCCGCTTTGATCATCGGCACTTTGCTCATTTATTGTGTGGGCCTTGTTCAAGCCGATCACCACGGCGGCACTGACGCTGCCCAATCCCGTCTCGCGCCTATCATTGAGGGGGCGGGGACCTATTCGCGACCCATTTCAACCGACAGCGCGGAGGCACAGGCATTTTTTGATCAAGGCCTGCGTTTGGCATGGGGCTTTTACTTCCCCGAATCGATTTTGTCTTATCA
>JALRJG010000205.1:0-3068 GCA_023261215.1 Pseudomonadales bacterium
ACCGCGGCGCCCGCATCAATGCAACAGAGAAGGGGCAGGATCGACGCCATATGAAACATTGGCAGCGGTGCCCAAAAACGGTCTTGGTCGTTCAAAAAATACCGTGACCGGTTCATGTTCTGCCCGTTTCTAACCAGCATCGCTTGGTGCAGCGGGCAACCTTTAGGGTCGGCCGTGGTGCCGGAGGTGTACATCATGATGCAAGGATCAAATGCGGTGGTGGCGTGGGTCAGCGCGCTGATCGCGTCCTGAGCCACGGAGGCGCCGCCGGTAATGAAGGCGTCCCAGGGTAGAAATCCATCACGAGGGTTGCCTTGCATCACAAGTTGCTTAAGAAGTGGCGTTTGGCGAATGGTCAACGCCTCACGAATGAGATCGCCAAAATTGGCGTATTCCGAGATCAGGTCATGCGTGATTAAGAGCTTTAGGTCAGCGTTTTCGATGATATAGGCGAGTTCGGCGGGCTTGTATCGTGCGTTGACCAAGACGGCGACCGCCCCCAACTTAGCCACGCCGAACAGGCACTCAACGTAGGTCGGGCAGTTTGCCATGAGAATGCCCACGTGATCGCCTTTGGTGATGCCTTGGGCGGCCAAGGCTTTGGCCACTTGGTTGGCAGCATCGTTCAAGCTGGTGTAGGTGTGTCGCGCGTCATCAAAGATCAGCGCATCGTGATTCGGGTAGCGAGCCACCGTCGCCTCAAAGTATTGGGCAAGAGATGACCAGAGTGGATCGGCCTCCGTCGAGTCACGGTGATGTGTTTTTGTCTCAATTTCACCCATTGGGTTCGCCTCAACCGCCGCTTGGTATGTGGCTCAAGGTTACCATGGCAAACGAGGGTGGCGGGGCTCACGTGAATCGTTCCAGGGTCAGCATAGGGTGCGGGCATTAGGCGCGTGGGTGTTTTAAGGCGAAGCTGCCCGTTTGGTGGAGACCTTTCTCAATCGCTCAAATAACGGAAGTGTTCTCACACCGTGGTGTGCTGAGCAAATGATTATCGGTGAGCGAGCAGCCGGGCATCTAAGCGTGACAAGCCCTTGGCGTTAGGGTTCGGTGATCGTCAAAAGCGAGCCCCTCGGCGAGCGCCACGGCGCGTCGATCGAGGCGCATTGGCCTTTTCTAAAAAAGCGCGATGCCACGAGCATCAGTCGCCCTCGCGCCCAGTTCGAACTGCTCGTTTATGGCAGGGCGGCGAGGTTGAATGGCGCTCCGCCCTCGGTCATAGTGCAGCTTGAAAGCCCAAGGTGCTGGACGGGTGAGTCTTTAGGATTTTGGAAAAGGGCGGGGCTTCTCAGCACCGCCTTTTGGTTGCATTGCAACGGTTTGGAGAAGTGATAGATGCAGAAAGATCGATGGTCAAAAGGGTTGCTTGGGCTCGGGCTCTCGGCGCTCTCTTTAAGCGGCTTGGCCGCTGAATACTCCCCTGTAGATGCCGATTACCCGAAGAACGTTTACTTCGGGGATACCCACCTACATACCCGAAATTCAGCCGACGCATATTCGCTCGGCAACCTTAATTTGACGCCTGCGGATGCCTTCCGTTTTGCCCAGGGTCAGGAACTCACGGCGCACAACGGCATGCGAGTCCAGTTGCGTCGACCATTAGATTTTTTGGTGGTGTCGGATCACTCAGAATATCTCGGGGGTTACTACCGATTTAACGTCAATGATCCCATCGTCACCGCAACAGATGCCGGCGTCCAGTGGCAAGACTTTGTCAGTGAAGGTAATCCGGATCAGATGATGGGGACGTTTACCGGCAGTATGGCTGACCCCGAGGCGTACCCACCTTTCCCGAAGGCGACGCAAAAGCGCATTTGGGAAGACGTCACACTCACCGCAGACGATCACAATCAGCCTGGCCGATTCACTGCCTTTATCGGTTATGAGTGGACGGCCATGATCAATGGCAACAATTTGCACCGCGTGGTGATTTATCGAGATGGCGCAGAGAAAGCCAAGCAAATGGCGCCCTTTACCTCACAGGAGAGCGCGGATCCGCGAGACTTGTGGAACGCGCTCCAAGCCGTGGAAGACGAAACCGGGGCGAAAGTGATGGCCATTGCTCACAATGGCAATCTCTCGAACGGCATGATGTTCCCAAGCCAGACCGTGGATGGCGAAAAGTTGACCTCGGCCTACGCTGAGACGCGCGCTCGATGGGAGCCTATTTATGAGGTCTCGCAAGTGAAAGGCGATGGCGAGGCGCATCCAACCCTCAGCCCGGATGACGAATTTGCGGATTTCGAAAATTGGGATTGGGACAATATTGGCCGCACAGAAGAAAAAGAAGACTGGATGCTCGAGCACGAGTATGCACGGGGCGCCTTAAAGCTTGGTCTGCAGTATGAAGCGAGCCTGGGCGTGAACCCATTTAAAGTGGGGCTGATTTCAAGTACCGATGGCCATAACACGATATCGACCACCGAAGAGGATAATTTTTTCGGCAAGTTCCCTGAATCCGAACCTGGCCCAGAGCGATTTACGAATGCGATGGCGAATAACCGGTTGTGGCAGAACGCGAAGCTGGTCGCCTCAGGTTATGCCGCTGTATGGGCGACCGAGAATACGCGTGAGGCGCTGTTTGATGCCATGCAGCGCAGAGAAGTCTATGCCACGACCGGATCTCGCATGCAGGTGCGTTTTTTCGGGGGCTGGGGCTACGCGGATGATGTGGTGGACCATGCCAATTACCTCGACACCGCCTATGGCGGCGGGGTGCCCATGGGCGGCGATCTCACTGCGGGACCAGACGGTGAGGCGCCTCGATTCATCGTTGTTGCCGCCCGCGATCCAGATGGCGCGAACCTTGATCGAGTGCAGATTGTTAAAGGTTGGCTGGCTGCGGATGGCTCGCTACAAGAAAAGGTCTACGACGTTGCTTGGTCGGGCGCCCGAGCGATTGATCCGGTGACCGGGAAGTTGCCACCGGTGGGCAGCACGGTGGATGAGGCGCGCGCAACGTATAAGAACTCCATTGGCGCGCCAGAGCTTGCTGTCGTGTGGCAGGACCCAACATTTAATCCTGAAGAGCGCGCCTTCTACTACGCCCGGGTGTTAGAAATCCC
>JALRJG010000205.1:3078-3421 GCA_023261215.1 Pseudomonadales bacterium
ATGTGCCCGCGAGCATCCAAGACCGAGCGTATACGTCCCCCATTTGGTACACGCCTTGAGGCTAACCGAGTGGGCGCAGCAGCCCATGGTGCAGTTTTTAGCGATTGGCGGTGTGCTATCGGCGCTATGGTGGGGACTCTGGGCCCCGCCAGCCAATGACCCTAATCGAATCGAAGTGACCCAAGCTGCGATTGAGCAGTTCATGCAATTTCGAACGCGGAATTTTTCGGATGCAGCCGCAGAACGCTTTGAGCAGATGACCCCCGCTGCGCGACGTGCCGTGGTCGAGGAATTCGTGCGAGAAGAAGCCTTGTATCGCGAAGCGATGCGTCTTGGTTTAGCT
>JALRJG010000206.1 GCA_023261215.1 Pseudomonadales bacterium
ATCACGCTCGACGATCGATTGGTCTGTTCGTGCTTGGTCTTGGGTGCCGAAGCCGAAGGTCGTTCTATCGGCACCGTCGAAGGTCTTTCTGAGGGTGGGCAGTTGCACCCGTTGCAAGAAAAATTCATCGAACATGCCGCTTTTCAGTGCGGAATTTGTACGCCTGGTTTTTTGGTGGCGGCAAAAGCGCTGCTTGATCGCAATGCCAACCCTTCAGAAGAAGAGATTCGCTACGCGTTGGCGGGGAATCTTTGTCGATGCACGGGCTACGACAAGATTGTTCGCGCCGTTCAGGACGCAGCCAAAGTGATGCGACGAAAGAAAAAGTAGCGGGCGAGATCGCGATCGATCGCCGAGGTCAACGCCACAAAATGATCTTACAAACGCATACAACGGTTTAAACATTAGGACAACGTACTCAGCCTCGTGAAATGAAAGCCGAAGTGCTTAAGAGCTGAGAGAACAAGAGGAAAACAGCATGCCTTTAGACACGAGTTATACCGACCAGCCGTTTCATCGGGTAGGGCAGCGCGTCAATCGCCCGGATGGTCTCGATAAGGTGACCGGCCGAGCAAAGTATGGCGCTGACATGAATGCCGCTGGCCAATTAGTCGGCAAGATCTTGCGATCTCCCCACGCCCATGCAGAGATCAAGAAAATTGATACGTCCAAGGCAGAGAAGCTTCCAGGCGTCAAAGCGGTTGTGACCGCGGCGGACTTCCCAGATCTGACTGGGGGTGATCGGGGCATGCTCGATATTCTCGAGAACTGTATGGCGCGTGGCAGAGCGCTTTACGATGGCCATGCGGTTGCTGCGGTTGCCGCTGTGGACGAAGCGACTGCCAGGCAAGCGCTAAAACTGATCAAGGTGCAATACAAAAAGCTGCCGCACGTGACCGATGTTGACGAAGCGATGAAGCCAAAGGCACCTGTGGTTCAAGACTGGATCAGAACACGAGGCGTTAACCCAGCGCCAACCGCGGCATCCAATATTCACCAGCGCAGCGAATTCGGTCATGGCGATCTGGATGCGGGCTTTGCGGAAGCGGATGTCATCGTCGAGAAGAGCTACAAAACTGAACAAACCCACCAGGGCTATATCGAGCCACATGCCTGTCTTGCGACCCTCGGTCCAGATGGGGTGGGTGATCTTTGGGTGACGACACAAGGGCATTTTACGTTCCGTAACGTCTGTGCCAGTTTGCTGGGCCTTGATGTGGCGAAGCTCAAGGTTACGTCTTCTGAAATTGGCGGTGGCTTTGGCGGCAAGACCCACGTCTGGATGGAACCAGTGGCATTGCAGTTGTCTAGAAAGGCCAATCGGCCGGTCAAGTTGGTGCTGTCGCGAGAGGAAACGTTCCGTGCCACGGGGCCGACTTCGTCGACCTCGATGGATATCAAAATTGGCGCAACCAAGGATGGGCGAATCACTGCCGCATCGGCTGAGCTTCGCTATCAGTGCGGTGCCTTCCCTGGGATTTGGGGCATGTTGGGCGCGATGACTGCTTGGGCTTGTTATGACCTAAAGAACGTTAAAGCCGTCGGTTATGACGTTCTGTGTAACCGCCCGAAGGTGGCGGCTTATCGCGCGCCCTCTGCGCCGATGGCCGCCTTTGGTGTTGAGAGCACGATGGATCTTCTCGCTGCAGAGTTGGGCATGGATGCCCTTGAGCTACGAATCAAAAATGCAGCAAAGGAAGGAACCCGAGCGTCTTATGGTCCTGTCTATGGACCCATCGGTATTGGGCCGACCCTCGATGCGGTGAAAAACCATCCGCATATGAAGAAGCGATTAGGTAAGAACCAAGGTCGAGGCGTGGCTTGCGGATTCTGGTTTAACTTCGGTGGCCAAACGTGTACAGATTTGAACATCTCAGTTGACGGCACAGTGAACTTAACTGTGGGCACTGTCGATGTGGGTGGCTCGCGCGCCTCACTGGCCCTGATTGCGGCTGAAGAGTTGGGGATTCCCTACGAGCAGGTGCGTGTCCAGGTAGGCGACACCGCTTCACTTGGGCATAACGACACCACAGAAGGCAGCCGGGGGACTTTCTCATCGGGCATGGCGACGATTTTTGCCGCGAGAAATGCGATCACGGTCCTGAGGGAGCGGGCGGCGATGATGCTCGATGTGCCTGTCGATCAAATCGTCTGGGAAGATGGTGCGGCAAGGGCTACGGGTAAGAAGAACAGTAATCTTCCTCAGCTGACATTGAAGGAAATTGCGGGTAAATCGCCGACCACGGGCGGGCCCATTGCCGGGCACAACGAGGTGGTTGCCGATGGTGCCGGTGTCTCCTTTGCCAGCCATATCTGTGATGTGGAGGTGGACCCAGACACGGGTGCCACGAAGATTTTGCGGTACACCGTGGTTCAAGATGCGGGCAAAGCCATCCATCCTGATTACGTCGAAGGCCAGTTCCAGGGCGGTGCAGCGCAAGGGATTGGCTGGGCGCTCAACGAGGAATACATCTACGGCGCAGACGGCAAATTGCAAAATCCCGGGTTCTTGGACTACCGGATCCCCGTTTGCTCGGATTTGCCGTTTATCGACACCGAGATCTTGGAAATTCCGAACCCGAATCACCCCTATGGCGTACGTGGTGTCGGTGAAACCTCGATTGTTCCGCCTTTGGCCGCCATTGGTAACGCGGTTTCGAATGCGGTGGGCGTTCGTATGACGCACGTCCCGATGTCTCCGCCTCGAATTCTCGCGGCACTGGATGCCGCGAAAGACTAAGGGCTAATCACGCACGAAGGGCTCGGAGCCAGACCAATGAAGGTTGAACTCTCGGGAATCTTGAGGGGCGCCGCTCGCGGCGCCTCATTCGTTGAGCTTGAGGGTCAAACAATCAAAGCCTTAATGGAGGATTTGTTGCGTCAATACCCTGATATGGCGGGTCCCATGGACGAGGGGATTGCCGTGGCCATCAATGGCGAGATTTTCAGAGATGGCTGGCAGCAATCCATACCCAAGGATGCTGAAATCTATTTGCTGCCCCGTCTGCAAGGAGGATAGCGCAGGCGTTAACGATTCGCTGTCAGTTTAACGTCGAACGCGACCACGGTGCGTTTTGATTCTTCTCTCAGCGGATGCACGTAGTGCATGTAGTAAGGGGGAAACAAAATCACTTGGCCGGCGGTTGGTCGATGGCGTCGAGACGCATCCTGATTGCCGAGCATCACCGCATTTAAATTTGGGTTGATAAATTCTAGATAGCCTTGAGGCTCAGGGAGGTCGGGAACCTCAACGTAGTAGATCCCAGAGATGATGCCGTACTCCGTTGGATGGATATGGGGGGCTTGCCAGTCTCTTGATTCAAGGCACACCACCCAACTGTTCAAAGTTAAAGGCGTAAACACGGGGTCCACCTGAAGTGCCTCAATCAGATAGGTTTCTATCGCCGGCCAAATG
>JALRJG010000207.1 GCA_023261215.1 Pseudomonadales bacterium
TAGTATCGAATCAAGGCGGCGCGATATCGCCATATTGAGAACCTTGGGCGCTGAACGCCGAGAGATTCTAGTGCTGTTTTTGATTCAAGGGATGCTGCATTGCAGCCTCGCAATAGGGTTTGGCCTAGTGCTTGGACTGCTTCTTTTACCTGGATTTGTAGCGCTGCTTGACGTTGTGTCCTCGATCTTCGAGATTGATCTTTTCTCGGAGTATTTTGTTCACTATTTGCCTTACGACTATTCTGCGATGGACGCCAGTTGGGTCGCGCTGTCTGCGTTGCTTGTTGGCCTTGTCGCACACATTTACCCGTCTATTCGAGCGTCTCAGACGTCGCCCAGTATTGAGTTGAACCATGTCCGAATCTGATACAAGGCACAACCAATCGCCTTTGCTAATCCAATGCGAGGATGTCTCGAAATGGTTTGAAAGCGAAGATGGTGCAAAACTCACCATACTCGAAAGCATTCGCTTAAGTATCTCCGAAGGCGAATTCGTTGCCATCGTGGGGGCGTCAGGTTCCGGCAAAAGCACATTGTTACATCTGATGGGGGGGCTCGATCGACCCTCGGGAGGGGATGTCACCTTTTGCTCGCAATCTTGGAGCGCTATGTCCGATCGCGAGAGAGCGAAGGTAAGGGCAGCGGATTTAGGATTTGTTTATCAGTTCCACCATCTGATAGGGGAGCTTACAGCACTCGAAAATATCGCCCTGACGCTTCGCATCCAAGGGCAATCGAAGTCAGAGTCTGAGCACCGCGCGCTTGAGGTGCTCGATCAGTTCAACTTAAGCGACCGATCCCGACATTATCCACACCAGCTATCCGGAGGCGAACGGCAGCGAATCGCCATTGCTCGTGCGCTGGTGCACCATCCACGCTGTGTGCTGGCTGACGAACCGACCGGCAACTTGGATGAGGGAGCTGCAGCGACCGCTACTCATTTGCTTGTGGAAGGGTGTAAAGCGCGAGGGGCGGCGCTGGTCATAGTCACTCATAACCCGCTACTGGCGGCTCAAGCGGACCGAACGCTCACCATTTCTCAGAGCCATATTTTCTGATGGCTTTAAAGCTCGTGATAACCCTAGGCGTGCAGCTCGTTGCTCGAGGGCTGTGGGGACGTCGATCCGAGCGATTGTCTCGATTTCTAGCTTGGACCACGGTGATCAGTTTGACCCTCGGCATTGCGGCTTTGATTATGATGACCTCGGTCATGAATGGGTTCGATATGACGCTTCGCTCGAGGTTATTGTCTATCGTGCCTCATCTCGTGGTCGATGGTCGCCAAGCACGCTCGAGCGTCATTGCCGGGACAGAATCCGCCCAGCTCACTGCCGTTTCAAGTTTTCTGAGCGCAGAGGGCATGATCATCGGCGATGAACAGTTTTACGTCAAAGTTCAAGGTGTGTCGGATCAAGATCCGATCAGGCGTTCGTTAGAAAACCAAGGAACCCTAATCGGGCGGTGGCCAGAGCCCAATTCAGGTGTTGCAGAAATCGCCATCGGTGCACCCCTTGCTCGCAGAGCGGATTTGGTGCTCGGAGGCGATGTTTTGATCCTTTTCCCTCGTGTAGAGCGAGGGCGGCTACAACCTCTTTGGCACCGATTCAAGATCACGGGCCTTTTCTCTATGGGGGCCGAAGTGGACTATGTCACCGCGATTACAACCGTTGCAGAGATGTCGACCCTGCTGGGTGAGTCTAACCAATGGCGGCTAACGCTAAGCGACCCGACTACTGTGACTCACGTAAAAACGCAACTTCAGGTCGCAGGAATTAACCTTATTTCGTCCTGGGACGAGGACTACGCAAGTTTCTTTCGAGCGGTTAAGACAGAGAAATACATGATGGCGGCGCTTCTCGGCCTCCTTGTTCTTCTCTCGTTAATCAGTTTGCTATCCAGTGTGCAGAGAACGCTAGCAGAAAAAAGAGGTGTCGCCTCGATGCTTCAGGCCTCAGGTTTGACCAAATTCGAGATTCAATGCGTGTTTATGACCTACGGCGCTTCGCTCAGTATCTTTGCGCTTGCGCTTGGCGCGATATTGGGCAGCTTGGCCAGTATCGCACTGCCTACTTGGATGGCATGGATAGAGTCGATCACGGGTTTCTCCGTAGTGAGGGGGAGCTACTTCACCGATCTGCCCGTCGACTTAAGATGGAATGACGTTGTTTTGATTGTTGGTGGCAGCTTCGCTGCCAGCCTCGCGACGGTTCGCTACGCTTGCCAATCGCTGTCTGGCGAGGATCTTACGGTTTGGCTCCGTTGACGCGCTGATTTCTTTTCGCTTGTAAGCGGCGCAGGCGCGCCCAAAAGTACCACTGAACGGTGAGATAGCCTAAAACGCCAAGGATCAGCGGTAGCCAAACCTCAGCCAAGCGCTCAGCCAGCCAGTGCCAAGAGAGCTCAATGACATCTAAACGGACCACGTCGCCTGTGATCAGCGCTCCGATTTCATAAGCGAAGTACATCATTGGCGCCATTGTGATCGGGTTTGAAACCCACACAACGGCGATGGCTATTGGGATGTTACATCGTCGCAGAATGCAGAGTACGAGGCACGGCACCATCTGAAATGGCATGGGTAAAAAACAACAAATGGCCCCCCAAAACACAGCTTCGGAGACGCTGTGCCGATTCATATGCCATAGATCTCTATCTTGAGTAAAACGACCCATCGACCGGAAGAATCGGTTGTTATTGAGTTGCCCCTGCGTGGGCAAATATTTTCGTAAATCCATTGCTTAGGGTCTGTCTGGTCTTGACGCACGACTTAAAGCGCGAGTGCTTAACTGTGGGGAGCCGAACGCCGATGACTATAAATCAACTCTAGCCCCCATACTACGGGATGCTTCAAGCCCTCGCCATGTTCTCCCAGGTTGAAGCGATCAGCACATCGGTGGCATGGAGCGCCAACACGGCGTCTTTAAATGCAGTCGCGCTCTTTTCCCTACCTATTCTTTTGGTTTTCTCCTCTTATGGCAGGCACCCGCGACTGCGTTTTGTCATTTTCGCCTGCCTTTTCAGCCTGCCTTTAGCGATGATTCACCTCTTCGGTATTGGGTTGCCTAATTCGAGCGCCTTGCCAAGTTGTGAGGCACGATGCGCGGTGATAGGACAGATCATCGATGTCCAGATCGACCGCAATCAACGAATGACGCGTATCTTGCTTCGCGCGGAGCGGTTTGGCGCGCGCCTTGATCAGGCAGTAGACCTCGATTTTTGGCTAAGCGAGGGCAGTGATTGGCTAAGGATTGGTGACCGTTTGACGGGTTGGGCGAGTCGACAGGCTCATCGCGCTCGGGCAAATCATTTTCAAGCGCAGTGGCCCTGGCCGCGAGTCGATCCAGATCATGGGCGAGCAGACCTACTCTCCGTCGATGCGACCTCTGGCAGTTGC
>JALRJG010000208.1 GCA_023261215.1 Pseudomonadales bacterium
GAGGATGAGATGGTCTCGGCGATTGTTGCCGCCTGCGATCGAATCAATGCTGATCAAACCGTTCGCGTAGCGATTCTGACGGGTGCCGGGTCTGCTTTTAGCAGCGGGGGCAACGTGAAAGACATGAAAGACAAAGCGGGCATGTTCGGCGGCACGCCGAATGAGATTCGCGAGGGGTACAGAAAAGGTATTCAGCGGATCCCACTCGCGGTTGATGCGCTTGAAGTCCCGATCATTGCAGCCGTGAACGGGCCAGCCATTGGTGCAGGCTGTGATTTGGCGATGATGTGCGACATGCGCATTGCGTCCGAGAAGGCGCTGTTTGCTGAGAGTTTCGTGAAAGTGGGCATCATTCCTGGGGATGGAGGGGCCTGGTTCTTACCGCGGGTGATCGGTCAAGCGCGTGCCAACGAAATGTCCTTCACTGGAGAGCCCGTCAACGCCGCCAAAGCGCTGGAATGGGGCATGGTCTCCCAGGTGGTGGCACCAGAGGAGCTCATGAACGCAGCGAATGATCTCGCGAGCCGAGTGGCAGCGAATCCTCCGCATGCGCTGAGAATGACCAAGAAGCTTTTAAAGGCGCAGCGGGGCGCAGATCTGCCGTCACTCCTCGAGATGTCAGCGGGTTTTCAGGCGCTCGCGCACCAGACCAAAGATCATGAGGAAGCCGTCAACGCCATGCTTGAGAAGCGGCCCGCGCATTTCACGGGTGAATGATCAGGGCTTGCGGATGTCAGGATACTTGCGCAGAAGGGCTCGCAACTGATGGTAGGTCAAGCCTAAGGTCTCGGCGGCTTTTGCTTGGTGCCATCGGCTCGCCGTGAGGGCATCGAGCAAATACTGGCGCTCGAGCTCGATCACCGCGTGCTTGAGATCCAAAGGCTCTGACGAAGGGATGATCAGTTGGGTTGGCTGGGTCATGGCCGATGCGCGCGCGCGTTCGGGCGGGACTGATGCCGGATCTGAGAACGGATCGAACTGCCATTCCGCAATGGGTTTTGAGAAGTCATCCTGCTGGTATAGATTGCGTTCGATGACGTGTTTGAGCTCCCGAACATTTCCTGGCCATGGGTAGGCCAAGAGAGATGCTTCTGCTTCGGGTGTCCACCCAGGAAACCCATCAAGACCGAGCTCGGCGGCCATTCGAATCCCGAAATGGTGCGCGAGTTGCAAGACGTCATGCCCGCGGTCTCTCAGAGGCGGCAGGGAGATGACGTCAAAGGTCAGGCGATCAAGCAAATCGCCTCTGAACTCGCCCGTCGCGACGCGATCAGGCAAGTGCTCATTCGTTGCGGCGATGAGCCTCGCATCGATTTGGATTAATTGCTGACCGCCGACGCGTTCAAATTCTCCATACTCGATGACTCGCAACATTCGCTCTTGTGCTGCCAGCGGCAAATTGCCGAGCTCATCGAGAAAGAGCGACCCCCCGTTTGCCCGTTCGAATCTTCCAAGTTGCCGCTTGGTTGCGCCGGTGAAAGCGCCCGCTTCGTGACCGAAGAGCTCTGACTCAAGAATCCCTTCGCTGAAGGCGCCGCAATTGATCTTGACATAGGGTTGGTCCCAACGTCGGGATAGAAAATGAAGCCGGGCGGCTATGAGTTCTTTACCCGTACCTCGTTCACCCACCACCAAGATAGGGCGGTCCAGTTGGGCAGCACGAGACACCTGCTCAAACACCCGAGCCATGGCTTTGGATTCACCCAGAATTCGATTAGTCGAAGTTGACATCCATTTATCGTACGCAAAATAGCCATAAAAGCCAGTTAAAAAAGCAATTAAATAGCTATAAAAGCTAAAAATGGAATTTCTTATGTCAGGAGTCAACAAGAAACTGATTAAAAACAATAAGTTATAAAATTTCGAAAGTTGGCACGCATCATGGTTATACAGAGATGAGGCGGCGCGTGTCGCGTCGACCCTGCCGAGGAATTAGACGTTAAGGAAGTGAGACCATGGGTATATTTTCAAGAGTCAGCGACATCATCAATGCGAATCTGAACGCACTACTCGATAAGGCGGAAGACCCTGAAAAGATGGTGCGACTCATGATTCAGGAGATGGAGGAAACGCTAGTTGAAGTGCGAACGCAATCTGCACGGTTAATCGCCGATAAAAAAGAAGTCGCCAGACAGCGCGACCGCTACCACACTCAGTCAGCGGAGTGGGGCAGAAAAGCCGAGGTTGCACTCTCGAAAGATCGAGAAGATTTGGCAAGGGAAGCCCTACGTGAGCAGATTGAAACGGCTTCGCAAGCGGAGATTCTAGAAGAGGAACTGAATGCGATCTCGTTGAGTATCGAAGCGCTTAGCCAGGATGTCGAGGCTCTGCAGCAGAAGCTGCTTGACGCCAAAACCCGACGCAAAGCGCTCATCTTAAAGGGCGAGACTGCACAACAGAGGAAAGGCGTTCGTCGTCAGCTGCACTCAGTGAATCTCGATGAGGCGCTGAACAAATTTGATGCCTTTGAGCGTCGCATCGATGAGCTCGAAGGAGAGATCGAAGCCTATGATTTAGGCCAGCGATCACTGGCTGATGAGATTGCTGCGCTTGAGGCTGATGAAGATATTGACGCTGCGATGGCTGCGCTCAAGGCGCGGCTTGCGGCGAAGCAAGATGCATCAGCAGCGGCCTCAAATGACTGAAGTCAGGGTCTAGGCAGTCAGTAGTCCCCTCTCGAATGAGGGGTTCAGTGTCCATTCGGTTTAGACTGGAGGTCACATCGGGAGGGCTGCACCAGAATGCAACACCGAAACGACGTCTTTAAAACGAGAGGATTGAGACCATGAGTGTGTTCACGATGACGGTTTGGATCGTGGCAATTGTCTGTGTGACCACCTTATTGGATAAGTACTTGAAGGCGAGGGGTAAAGCGCTACAAGAGCGGATTGAGGCGCCATCAGTCACGGAAGAAGAGCTCGCGGCACTGCGCGAGCGAGTGGCTGTCCTTGAGCGGATTATTGTTGACCGGCGCTTTGATTTAGCGGAGCAGATAGACCAGTTGGAGCGTGATCATCGAAGTTAAGACGCTCAGCCTAGCTGGGAAAAGAATTAGCGCTCCGTCATATAGGTGACATGCGGCACCCTTCGGTTCGCAAGTGACTGGGCAGCAAGGCGGTGAGCAGCGAGACGTTGAGTCGCAAGTTCATAAGTGAGTGAAACATAGGAGTGTGATGTGAGTTGGTCAGTGGTCTTTTTCGTTCCTGCGGTGATTTTAGTTGCGCTGGTGCTACCTATCTGGCTCATCTTGCACTACCGACAAAAATCCCGTGTTGAGAGCGGCCTTTCGGCCACCGATCGTGTGGATCTTGAGGAGATGGCCACCGCTGCAGAGCGAATGGCCGCTAGGATTTCTGCGCTTGAGGCGATATTGGATTCAGAA
>JALRJG010000209.1 GCA_023261215.1 Pseudomonadales bacterium
ATATTGTTTTGGGGTATCACGCCGTCGAAATAATGCCCGCGCCCGTAGCACATCAGCGCTTCCACAAAGGGTTGGCGACTCGGTTTGTACATAACATCGAAATCAACGTGTTGGCCCAGCAGTCCACCGATCATGTCTAGGGTCGCGAAATGCATACCCACTAACAAAATGCCTTGATCAGGGCGTCGAGGATCGGTGAGCAGCTCGAGGCCATCGATTGTCAATTTGTTGCCATCGACGCGTTCGGGTCGCACCCAGGCGGTTAGGGTTTCAAGGAGTCCCAAAATAGTAGAAAACGTGACGTCTTTGACGCGTCGCGCCAAAGCCTCATCCGACAGATCGGGGAAGCAGAGTCTTAAATTGGTTCGAACGATCTGGATTCGTCGGCGCGCGATGGTAGGCGCCAGGCCGGTGAGTATCCGGCTTAACCCTTTTTGCTGACGATAATTGAGCCGAGTAATCCCTCGAAGCAATAGCCAGAAAAATCGATGACTCAGCGGTGCGGTTTGGGTCCCGGGGTGGGGCGTCTTCATGGTCATAGGTTTGGCGTCTTCTGCGCGGCTAGTTTAGGCCGAATGCGGCGGGCGCGCGAACGGACGTGTGTTAAAGTGTCGCCGCTGTCAGAGAGCTTTGATTCGAGCCACGCCATGCTGCTCTATCGCCTGTTGATTCTCCTGCTCCTTCCCGTCGCGATCGGTCGATTGTTGATTCGTTCTTTTGGGGAACCTGCTTATCGGAGGCATCTAGATGAGCGCTTTGGCAAAGTGCGATCAACCCAAAATGTTGATGTCTGGCTTCACGCAGTGTCGGCTGGAGAAACGATCGCAGCAGAACCCTTAGTGCGCGCGCTGCTTGCGCGGAGTCTGACGGTTTTTTTAACGGTGTCGACCCCCGCCGGCCGTGAAGCCGCTCAACGACTTTATGGCAACAAAGTCCGTATGGCTTATTCCCCTTATGACACTTGGTTGTGCGTATCCTTTTTTCTGAGCCGGGTGCGTCCCCGGTTGGCCCTATTTATGGAAACCGAGATATGGCCGGGTTGGTTGGCTTCCTTGCAACAAAGGGGCATACCCGCCGCACTGATCAATGGACGACTGTCAGATAAGTCCTATCAACGTTATGCACGAATCAGAGGTCTCATCAAGCCAGCGCTCTTGCGGTTTGCATTGATTGGTTGCCAGAGCTCTGCCCATCGCGAACGGTTTTTGGCCCTTGGTGCAACCCCTCAACAAGTACAAGCCCTAGGGTCGATCAAATTTGATGCATCGCTACCCGATGATCTGCCTGTCCGGATACAAGAGAAACAGTCAACGCTGGGGGCGGCGCCCCTCTTTTTGGCAGCCAGTACGCACCCAGGCGAAGACGCACAATGCTTAGAGGCATTCAAGATCTTAAGACAGTCCTTTGAATCGCTGCGGCTGGTTCTAGCGCCTCGTCATGTCACGCGTGCGCAGAGCCTTTTGGAAGAGGCGCAAGCTGCAGGTTGGCGTGCTTGCTCAACGAGCGACCCGTGTTTAGACCAAGAGGTCGATGTTTTCGTGTTGGATGAGATGGGTCAACTGCTGACCTGGTATGGCCTTGCGAGTTTAACTTTTGTCGGCGGGTCGCTTGTTCCCCATGGCGGACACAATTTTATGGAAGCGGCCCTGGTGGGCTGTCCGATCTTGGTTGGTCCATCGCTCTACAACTTTGAATCCATGGCGGACGCGTTTCTAACGGAACGCGCCATGATTCAGGTCTCCGGTAGCCAATCTTTGGCGAGCGAGGCGGCCAAGGTTCTTAGTGAACCCGATCGGGCTGAGGCATTAAGGCGCAAAGCCCTTGCCATGGTTCGTCAAGAAACAGGGGCCCTTGAAAGAACCATTCGAGCGTTGCAAGAAAAGGGTTTGCTTGGACCTACTGAACAGGATCAGTCATGAAAACGAACGTTTTGGTGTTGTGTACGGGTAATGCTTGTCGTTCTCAAATGGCGGAGGGGTGGTTGCGCGCCTTAAGAAGCGATGTTTGTGATGTTCAATCGGCGGGCATCGAAGCGCATGGCGTGAATGCAACGGCTGTGGAAATAATGGCCGAAGTCGGCATTGACATCAGTCAACACCAATCCACCGTCATTGATGGTGCGATGATTGAATGGGCGACCCTGGTGATCACGGTCTGTGGGCACGCGGACGAGGCTTGTCCCACGCTGCCCCAAAGGGTAAAGCGAATTCATTGGCCGACGCCAGACCCTGCGGCTTTGACGGGCACACCCGAAGAAGTGAGAGCTGGCTTTAGAGCGGTCCGCGACTCATTGAAAGCGAGAATTACAGATCTTTTAATTTGAAAGGGCGGATCGTTTCTCAAGCGCTTCGTGCTAAGCTTTTTGGCGAAAGTTGTAATACCAAAGAGTAAGTTGAGTGGATCGTTCTAAGCGAAGACGATATGTGCCAAACCTGAGTAGGGATATGGCCGCCTGTGATGCGAATTACATTCGTATTCAGCAGCTCTTTGCCCAGCACGATGAGACCGATGAATGTCGTTTTGGCTTGCTGAGCGATCATCATCATGCGCAGGTTAATATCCAAGTGCTCGAGCGGGCTAAGTATACGGCGACACTCGCGATTGAACTCGATCAACTGAACTTAGGACTTAAATGGCTGACTTGGCCGCGCTTCGAGGTTCGGGTCTATCATGATCTTGCAACGGCCGAAGTGCTTCGAGTGGGCAAGGCGCGAAAACTGCGGCAAGTGTATACCCTCCCTAATCCAGATCATCACCAACCCGATGAGAAGTCCCAGGTGAATCACTTGCTGGGTGAGTTTTTGACCCTGTGTCTGTCTCATGGTGCGGCGATTGAGCCGATTTCTATCTCCTAAGGGTTCGCCATCGCTGGGCGCCTCGTTATAATCCCCGCGTCGAAAAGTGAGGCCGTCTCTCATCTTGTCGCGATGACACGATGCCTCGATATTTTTCTTAAGGTGTTCGCGAGAGAAAACAGCGTTTGATCTCCCACGAGCGTGAACTTGGGTTGGGAATTAACTGAATCATGGCGAAAAGTTACCAGTCGGATGCGATTGAAGTTCTCGAAGGCTTAGAGCCGGTTCGCAAGCGACCCGGTATGTACACCGACACCACCAGGCCCAACCATCTGGCTCAAGAGGTCATCGACAACTGCGTCGATGAGGCGTTGGCCGGGCATGCCAATGAAATTCAAGTGGTGCTATCCAAAGATCAAGCGATGTCCATCAGTGATAACGGTCGAGGCATGCCGGTCGATATTCACAAAAAGGAAAAAGTATCAGGGGTCGAGCTGATCCTGACACGACTCCACTCGGGCGCCAAATTTAATAATGACCAGTATCGCTATTCA
>JALRJG010000020.1 GCA_023261215.1 Pseudomonadales bacterium
GTCTCGAGGTTTCATCTGTGCCTTACATGTGTCGCGCCAGACTGGCGCGCTCGGTAGGCGCCTCCACTCTCGCCTGCATTTTGCGTCCTTTTCATCGCGATCGAATTCTGCCTAGACGTGGCGTATTGACCTGGTGGTTTTGGTTTGGCGCTCCAGGTGGCTGACGGCTTCTATTCCGGACGCTCGAAGTGACCGTTCTGCTGAACTCACGCGTGATTCGACCTCTTTCGTCCGTTCCTTCAAATACCACCCGAACCAGACCCCAGCGAGACTAAGCAGCATCATGGGCCGCTCCACATCGAGACATGTAGCAGCGCGACTTTCCTTGGAGCCGTCGCTACGAGACGATGACTAGGGCATCCTTTCGAGCGCTTCAGCAAAGGTATGACGCCGGGTGGCGCAAGGAATCAATCGTTCCCAGCGATGGCTTGACTTCGACTCGGGCCTTACCCTACAACTTTCATCCAAAATCAGAGCCAAGCAAGCCCATGACCGTCCAGCTCACACCGCAAAACAATCTTTCTGGCGATCCGAAAAAAGCAGCCCAAGGGTTTGGGCGTAGAGCCACGTCCGCCCCGCCGCACTTCCAACTGGCCACTGAACTCAGGGACGCGCTGAGCTATTTTGAGACCCATGGCTTCGTTGTGGTCAAAGAGGCCTTGGCATCAGCAGAACTGGAAACACTGAACGCCTTCTTCGACCATTCTCAGCAAGCCCATCCGGACCAGTGGGGTCTTGGAGCCCGTCGGAAGCCACACCACCGCAATCAGGGCTTAATCCTCAGTCAGCCTTTATTGGATCACCCTGAACTCGATCAGTGGTTAAGACACCCTGGCGTATTTCCGCTCATTGAGGCGGCCCTTGGCGGCACCGATGCGGTTCGTTGGAGCGAATTCAATTTCCGAGAAACACCCGCCAACGCAGGGCAAGGCCAGATGAACTTTCACCATGATGCTGTGATGGCGGATCGACTGATCCGAGCGCCCTATGGCCCTTGTGACTGGGTCTGTTCCATCCACTATCTAACCGACGTTAATGATGAAACCCCATCGTTCTGTGTGGTGCCCGGCAGCCAACGCTTCGAGACCTTACGGGATGCTTACGAAACATTGGGGGATGCTTACGCGGAGACGCCCATCTATGGGCCAGCAGGCACCGCTGTGATTTATGACACCGCGATCTACCACACGAGGCTGGATGGGAATGGAGAAGCAAGCCGGCGGACTTGGCATCAATACTATGCTCGGGGTGGATTCACCCAGAGCGCTCTGCCACAAACGAATCGCTATATTCGCCCACCCAGCCCACCGCTGACCGATTGGAATCTGATTCCCAAGCGGTTAGCCGAGCATACGGACCCAGGACTGCGCCTTTTTTTCTCGCACTGGAACACCGCGCAAGGGGAATGGGTCGCGCGAAATTATGATCCAGCGTTCAGAGCCGCCATGCCTCGGGGTGAAGTCACGCAGTAGTGTGGCCCGATTAAGCCAAGGCACGTCGCTCTGAAAAACCGGCGCATCGATTGAGATTGCTCGGGCGATCGGGCGTCTAGCGCCATACCCCTCAGTTTGTACCCCCACTTTTTGCCCTCACTTTTTGCCCCATTATCCGATCTCCCAGTTAGGAACCTAAGCCCTAGCCTAGATCTATTCCTCAACCAAGATCCAGATCTAACCCCATCTAAGGTCTAAGCCTGGTCTCTGGGCCAACCCTAACCTCAACCAAAACCCATAACTCGCCCAGGAGCCGGATCTAAGCCGAGCCCGAGATGTCTGCGTTGATGCAGGCTCCACCCGCATTTCACGCACTCTGGGCGAACCACCACCCGGTACAAACATTGAAATGAAGCCCCTTGCGCGCCCTCTCAGACACGTTTATAACTTTGCTCAATGGAATAAGCATAGAAACAAAAAACTCAGAGGGGGCGCTATGGAACAAGGCATCGGACGTCGCAGTTTTCTTAAAGGGGCCGGCGCGGCCGCCGCAATTGGCACGGCAGCGAACATCATTAATTTAGCCGGAACCCAAACCGCCTTTGGCAATCACCACGCCGCGTCGGAAGCAGGTGGAGGCTCCTTTGACTTCGACGAAATTTATGATCGAGTGGGATCCAATTCAGTCAAATGGGACCAACAGATCGGAAAATATGGCGCCAAGAATTTCGAGATCGGTATGGGCATCGCCGATATGGATTTCAAAGCGGCGCCCTGCATTACCGAAGCACTGACCAAACGATCTGCCCATGAAAATTGGGGCTACATGGATTCCACCGAGAGTCTGAAAGAGGCGATTTGTACTTGGAATGAGGAGCGCCACGGCGTCAAGGTCGCCCAAGAGACCGTGACCATCGCGTCTGGCGTGCATCCCGGATTGATTGCAGCACTGCTGGCTGTCTCGCCACCCGCCTCAAAAGTCGTCATGAACACACCCACCTACAACGGCTTCTGGACTGATCTCCGTTGGTCGAGAACCGTCGCCAGTGAAAGCCCGATGATCAAGGACAGTGAAGGCGTCTATCACATGGACTGGGACGACTTTGAATCAAGACTCACGCCAGATACTCACGCGTTCCTTCTTTGCAACCCGCAAAACCCCACCGGGAATTGTTGGAGCGAGGAGGATCTATTGCGGATGGGCGAACTTTGCCTCAAGCATGGCGTGACGGTTCTGGCCGATGAAATTCACTGTGACTTTGTCATGAAAGGTCAAAAATACACGCCCTTCGCCAGCCTACCGGACAAAGCGATCGTCGACAATTCTCTGACCTTCAAAGCCATCAGCAAAACCTTCAGTCTTGCGGGCATGAAAAACGCCTATTTCTTCTCGACCAATCCGGTATTGCTCGAGCGCGTTCGTTATTTCCACCGAGCGGATATCAACACGCTGGGTGTTGTTGCGAATGAAGCGGCCTATCGAGAGGGAGCGCCCTGGCTTGATCAACTCTTACCCTATCTTGATGCCAACCATGCCTTCACCGAAGCGCAGATTGCCAAGCGATTGCCCGGCGTTCATTACAAGAAAGCCCAAGGGACTTACCTTGCTTGGCTGGACATGCGAGAGGTTGTGTCCGCTATCAACGCTGAAGCTAAGGCTGAAAAGGCGGGGCTCAAGAGTGCTGAGCACTATATGGAGCAATGGCTGATTGAGCGAGCTCACGTGCAATTAAACCCTGGCTCAAATTACGGTGCCGGCGGCGAGGGTCATATGCGTATGAACATCGCAACACCCCGCCCGCTCATCGATCGAGCCATTGATCTACTGGCTGGCGCAATTCGGAGCGCCTGATCGAGGCTGGGGTCTCGCCTACTAAGGTGGCCGCTTTCGCAGCCACCAGGCATGCTCAGCAGGGAATCGCTGCGCCCATTTTGCGTCGCTGCCAAACGATTCCCCCCGGGCAGTATCGGGGGCTTTAATTTCTAAGAATCGTTCGACGATAAAGCCTAGGTCTTGAAAGAGTTGGAACCAGTCCGAAATTGGCAGATTGAATTCAATGCCACCCGGATCTATGGGTGCGTCGCTAAAGTCCAGCCGATGGAGCCCGAAGTAATCACGACCCAGCGAGCGCGTCACCAACTCACCCTCATCGTCAAGACACACCATGGCCCAGGGCGAATGTCCCCAAAAACGCAATCGACCGCCGGGTCGCAATACGCGCGAGGCTTCCTTCAGCCAAAGATAGGGATCGCACCAGATCGCAGCACCGTATTCGCTGATCGCATAATCAAACGACGCATCATGGAGCGGTAACCGCTCTGCGTTCCCATGAATCAGTCGAATGCCTGACCCATACTCACGCTTCAACTCGGCAGCGGTGGCCAACTGCGCATCAGAGAGGTCTAGGCTGACCACCTCCGCACCAAGCTGCTCCATCCATCGCGAAACGTATCCTGTGCCACAACCCAGTTCGACAGCCCGAAGCCCTCGCAGATCGGTGTCAAGAAACGCAATTTGGCTTTGGGGAATACTCCAGATGCCCCAGTAGGGCTGGCCGCTCTGCCACGCTTTGCGACCCCGCTCGACCCATTGACTCGCATAGGCGTTCCAGAACTGCCGATTGACAGCTGAATCAGTCACGGATCAGCACAAGATCAAAATCAATCGGAACCTGCGTGGAGATGACCTTTAGACCAGCGATTTCTCTTAGCTTCTCAATGCCCGCTGCATAACCCAGCTCAGCAACATCGAGCGTTAATTCTCCCGTCACACGCGTTTCGTTTTCGCCGTACGCGACCTTGATAGGCACTGAAAGCGTCAGCGACCGCTGATTCGCCGTAACCACGAGGACTTGCTCGACAGTACCTGACTGAGCGGAATCCAGCACATCCTGGGCAATTTCGGCAGTAATCTTAGCGTCCGGCGCATCGCCAAAAAGCCATGTTTGCATGCGCTCATTACGGATCGGGATATTGGTTTCGATTTGTGAGAGGTCCAGTGTCAGCGAGAACACCCCCTCTTGATCAATGCCGCCGAGGATCGCCTTTAGCGTATGGCGTTCGGACACGATGTCATTTTTGGTCGATGTGATGCCAATCGTCGATGCATCGCTGATTTGCCAAGCAGCTTTTGCATGACCATCGGCGCCTGCAAGACTCGAGATCGCACCGATTAATCCAATGGCCAGTAGGCGTTGACCCATCGTCATACCCGATCGAGTAAGTCGCGATCCAATCGATTTCAAGGCAAATCCATGCTGACTCAGGTTCAGCGCCCGTACTTTAGTTTGACTGCTTGATCGCCTAACGTTCATCCTCATCTCCATCGAAATCTCATCTTCTTACCTGCCGGCCAAGCGCCCAACCGACCTCAGCGAACATCGCCATGGATTCAGCTCGCCTCGCCCACCTGCACCAGCAAAAAATCATCAAAGCCACTGCGAACCCGATAGAGCCCCGCTAACGATCGATCCAAGTCCGCATCGCCGGTATCGAGTAAAAGCCAGCCAAGTGGCAGCTGCGCAAGCTTGGTCCTCGTTGCGAGGATATCAACATTCTCTTTGCCAATCAGTCGAATCAAATCGGGTGACAATTGTTGATTGCCTCTACCAAACAAAAACCCGTGACCGCCCGTCACGCCTACGACCAATTTCACAGCCCCTTGCCGGGCAAAGTCGATCAACGTTTCAGCACCCGCATCGGCAGCCAGAAGGGTGCCATTCTTCACCACATCAACACCTAGCAGTGAATGAGGGAGTGCCAAATGCGCCATGACAGTACCCACCGTGCGGCCTGCCCCAAACAAGTAGGTCACGTCTTCCAACATGTTCTCTACGTAGCCTGCGGCGATTTCCTCTTGCGCTAAAGGCTCAGATTCCCTGCCTCCAATTTTGGTAGCCTGCACATACTGATGCGCGACGGGAACCGACATCTCTCCATAGTATCTGGCGCTGATCTGGCCTGCGCGATAAGCGGCTTCATCGATATCCCTGACCTCCGCAGACTGACACGAAACCCGATCGGCTTGAACAAGCGATCGTAAGACCCTGGACGCAGCCTCGGGATTCACGGCGAAGACCCCGGAGTACATTTTGACGCCACACGGAACTCCAAGGACCAACTGACCATTGGGTAGCGAATCCAACACGTCGCGCGCAGTGCCGTCACCGCCGGCAAACACCATTAAATCGACCCCCGCACCACACAGGGCAGCGACTGCAGCCCGGGTATCGTCTGCCGTGGAGGGGCGACCCGATTCGAGGTGGAACGCAATGATGGGGTCATATCCAAGGGTCATCAGCAGATCGGCACCCATCGCGCCACTGACGGTCAGCCACTCAACGGGGCGCTGAATCTTAGGCGCGGCGGAAAACTGAGAGAGCACGGCTTTAACGCGGTCTTGGGCCCGAGGTTGCGCGCCCTTCTCAATTGCCAACGCTTGAATCGCAGCGCCATCGCTGCCCTTCAAACCCACTTGGCCGCCCAACCCCGCGAGTGGGTTGACCACCAGTCCGATTCGAAATGGAGACATTGAAGGCGTCATGGGCTGCTCTATGTCAAGCGCTTCACCACACTGCTGTAAGTAAAGCAGGCTTCGTCATCTACCAGACAAGTGCCGGAAACAAAGGCGAGTGACCGGGTTTTTCGGTTAACCACCGGTTCAGTCATGATCACATCGCCGAGCGACGCGCCCCTTAGAAATTCGCAAGCAAAACTGACCGTGACACAGGATTCGCCCTGATAGTGATCGGTTGCCGCCATACATAGCGCAAAGTCCGCAAATGTCATGAGCACGCCACCATGGACGCTTTCCATCGTGTTGCAGTGCCTAGGCTCAACCTTGAAGGCATATAGACCCCGCCAATGCTCAACGGTTTTGGGGATGTAGTAAAAAGGCCCTATGTGGTCCTCTGCGGGATCAAAGCCTTGTTGGGGGATGAATTCGCCTGGAAACGTCATGCTGGCTGCTCTCGATAGTGACTGGGTGACAGAAAATTGGCCGAGCCCGATCGCAATGCGAGCCCCGTTGAAAATTCGAGCGCTCGCTTGGGCATTTGAGAAACCAGCGCCAAGGCCGCTTCTTGCACTTGATGCCGGAACTCACACCCTGCACCCAACGTTAAGTTATCTGCCGAGATCCGAAAGGGTAATCCACTCGCTTGCGAGAACACCCACTCCAGCGCCTGAGGTCTGGCCTCAACGGACTCGAAAGCTGCCTGCGCGCTGGGATCACGGTCTGATTCATACCAATAGCCATAATCGACCATCATCCGACGGCGCGGGCCCGCCAAACACCAATGTGCGATCTCATGCAGCGCGCTTGCAGGAAAGTCCTCTCGATATTGAATCTCTGCGAATTCGGTGCGTGACGCCGGTTGGTAGAAAGGCTCATTAAACCCACCCAACAAGCGAACGCGGTAATCTCGACCGAGCGTTTGGTCAAATGCCTGATGGATTCGCTGCAAGGGACTATGCAAGACCCGCCACTCCCTCATCGATCACAGGATGCGATGCCAACCATTGCCAGTAGTTGGGACTCAGAAACGCCTGGCCGTTCAATAAGCGCTGCAAATAGTCTCGAGTGGGACGTAGGCCCTCGCCCAGCCACGCGGGTTGCCCAATATACGTCCAAGCTTCGCGGGTTCTCTCTGAGCATTCGACCATCACTCGCGTCCTTCGATATCGGTCTGGGACGCCTTCAAACGGATCCATACGCTCAATGGCCGCCGCGTCCGGAAGTTCGAGAAGCACCCCTTCGACAAGGCCTGCGTTTTGTCTCACGATGTTGGCATGACCGGCCCCAGGGAACCGGGTATTGATTTTGTTGAATCGCAGCACAAAACCAGACAAGCAGCCTCGCGTTGCCGTGACGACCTCGAGCCCTCGCTCATGCACCTGATTGAGGTCCATGTTGCTGCCGTAAGCGAAATAATATCTCGAGCCCAAGCTCAACCCTTGCGAATCCAGTACTGATAAGGCGTCGTTTCCGTATCCATGTGGACCATTTCATGACTCATGAAGGTGCAAAATTTAGGGAAATCCCAAGTCGTGGATGGATCAGTGGCCACGACTTTAAGCACGCGACCTGAAGCGAGGGATCGTATTCGGTTACGAACCATCATCAAGGGCTCAGGACAACGCAGCCCAGTTGTGTCTAATTCATCGTCGAAGTCGATCGCCACCAGTAAACCCAACAGCCCAAAGCGTGGATTATCCCATATTTGGTTGATTTGGCCTCGCAAAGTCTTAAAATGCGAGCCGCCGAGGGGGTACATCCTATGATCAAAATCATTATTGAACGTGAAATCGCCGAGGGCATGGCGCACTACTATGACTGCTCCTTAAAGCGAGCCATGCTGAAGCTCAACCAGGCGGAAGGCTGTCTGGGCGGCGAGACGCTAACCGATGCGAAAAATCCTCAGCGCCGCATCACGATCTCAACTTGGCGATCCATACAGGACTGGGAAGCTTGGACTGAATCCGCTGACAGGCAGCGGCTGCTCCTAGAAATCAACCCTCTCCTCGCGCAGAGCGAACGCATCAGCGTGTTGCAACAAGCCGCTTAACGCTTGCCGGCCAAAAGGCGAGTCTGGACAACAGATTCGCGAAGCGGTTCTCTCCCATGCTCCTTCTCCGACGCTCAAGCGCCTTTTTTCGCGTTGCCCCGACATTGGGTTCTAACCGCGCTCTCAAGTCTGTGCATGGAATGCCGAATTTAAGCACTCGCGCGTCACGTATCTCGAGCCCGGATCATGGCTGTTTCACTTTCCGTGTCGTACGAGATGTAGGCTTGCCCTGATGCCAGTTGTGCACGCACCTTAGCCACTTTGTCGGCCAGCGAGTATTCCCCATGACCGTAGTCTGTTCCTTCTTGGAGAACAAACGCTTCTATGAGTCCCGCTAGGGCTTCTGGACTGAGTGACGTCCAGGGAATTTCGATACCCTGACTCAAGCGCCCCACCCCCAGCCCAATAGGTCGTTAAAGCGACGTTGGCATGAATCGGAGCTCAATACCGTCATTCGCCAACTTGGACCACCGAGAGACGTTGAAGCGACGGAATCGCACGCAAACCCTTGAAATCATGCAGACGGCCATCCAGTAACTGTGAAGGCGCCACATCGCTTAGTGCTCTAAACATGATCTCTGAGCGCCCTGGAAAGCTTCGCTCCCAATTTTGCAGCATGTCCTTCACCACCTGCCGCTGCAGATTATCCTGCGATCCACACAAGTTGCAGGGAATAATCGGAAAATTCTGCACGCTCGCATAAGCCGCTAGATCGCGCTCTTTACAATACGCGAGCGGCCGAATAAGAATATTTTCTCCATCATCAGAGCGTAACTTAGGCGGCATGGCCTTGATTTTGCCGCCGAAGAACAAGTTCAGAAAAAACGTTTCGAGAATATCGTCCCGATGATGCCCAAGCGCAATTTTGGTAAATCCGGCCTCTTTTGCGTGACGATACAAAATACCCCGCCGAAATCTCGAGCACCAACCGCAGTACGTTTTGCCTTCAGGCACCATTTCAGTCACCAGCGAGTAGGTATCCTCTTCCAGAATGGTAAAAGGCACGCCTTCCGAGCGAAGATAGTTGGGCAACACGTCCTCGGGGAACCCAGGCTGCTTTTGATCCAGATTGACCGCAACCAACTCGAAATCGATTGGGGCTCTCGCCTGCAGGTGCCTCAGCAACGAGAGCATGGCATAGGAGTCTTTGCCACCAGACAAACACACCATAATGCGGTCACCCGGCTGAATCATGTCGAAATCGGCAACGGCCTTGCCCACCTCGCGGCGTAATCGCTTCTCGAGCTTCAACTGCTCGCGCTTTTCCTTCGCAGCCTTCGAGGTATCGGGCATCAGGCTATACTCCTTTTGAACGCGCGATTTTAACACTCGAAGAAAAGGGATCTCTATGCCAACCCTGCTAAAGAAAGGCCTCGCATTGATGCTGTGCTGGTTTGTTTCGAGTGATCTCTACGCTCTGGTGATTCTTCAATACCATCACATCGATACCGAGACGCCATTTTCAACCAGCACCAGCCCCGACCGATTCACCGAACATTTAGCGCTCATCGAAGCCTCGGGCGCGCGCGTGGTTCGACTGGAAGACGCCATCACGCGGGTAGCGAAACTTGAAACTGAGAATGAAATTGGCCCTGGGCCAGACGCTCCCGCCGGGAACGAAGCGTTTCAAGTCGCCATCACGTTTGATGACGCGTTTATCAGCATTTTTCGAACCGTATTCCCGCTGCTCAAAGCCCGAGGCTGGCCTTTTACCATTTTTGTCGCGCCAGACCTTGTTGAGACCAGCGCTCAATACTTAACTTGGGACCACCTAAGGGAGATGCAGCGGGCAGGCGCAACGATTGCAAACCATAGCCTTGGGCACGAACACTTGCTCCGTTTGAAGGGTCGCCAGACAGACGATGATTGGATGAAGCGCGTCAGCGACAATACGCGGGAAGCCGAGCGCCAACTCACGATGCAGCTTGGCGGCAACCGCCCTCTTCTCTACGCACTGCCTTATGGCGAGTACCAGCCGTTGATCATCGAGCGGTTACATGAGATGGGGTACACCATTTTCGGGCAGCAAAGTGGTGCGACTTCCAGATCCTACGAGACCCCAAAAGTGCATCCAAGGTTCCCCATGGGGGGACCCTATAGTGCGCTAGAAAGTTTTCGAACCAAGCTCTCATCGCGCCCGTTACCAATCCCTCATCGGCTCTTGGATCCACTCCTTGGGCATGCGGAAACCCGCCCAAGCCTGAGCCTTCATTTGCCTCAGTCCCTTACTCGAACGCATCGCATCAACTGCTTTGGACCCTCGGGCGCACTAACCATCGAGCCAGTGGGCGAAGGTCAATACCTCATCCAAACGCCCGCCATGCTGCCGACCGGACGCTCAAGATATAACTGTACATTGAAGGCTAGCGACGGACGTTATTACTGGTATTCCCAGATGTGGATGCGCAAGCTTGCGAAC
Organism: Pseudomonadales bacterium; assembly: GCA_023261215.1. GTDB lineage: Bacteria > Pseudomonadota > Gammaproteobacteria > Pseudomonadales > Azotimanducaceae > UBA9926. The sequence continues at coordinate 10,419 of JALRJG010000020.1, forward strand.
AATACGTGGTGGGAGGAGCCGTGAGCCTTTGACGCTATGCCAATTGACGCAAAATCATCGCAGGCGACACTCGAACCAAATCACGGGTAAACCAAAGCCCAACACCCGAGATCAGCACTGCACCCATCACGGGACCGAGCAGCCATAGGAGCGGCGAGCCACTGTAGTTCAGCTCGAATACTTGCGTCTCAAGATAATAAACACTGACTTCGGCGCCAAGCGCGGCGACGAGGCCAGCCATCGCGCCCAGCACCAGGAATTCAAAGGCAAGGCTTTTCAAGATCAAGCCATTGGCCGCCCCCAGCGTCCGCAAAATCACAAATTGCCGCATCCGCTCGTCCATTGAAGCCTGCAGGCTCGCAATGAGCACCATGGCCCCCGCGAGAAGAATTAAGGCCAAGACAAACTCAATGGCAAGGGTCACCTGACCAATAATCAGTTGCACCTGTTCGATGATCGCATCCACTTCAATGATGGTGACCGTTGGGTACTCACGCAGCAAGTCATTCAGCAATGCCTTCTGTTCACGCTCGAGATAGAAGCTGGTTAACACCGTAGATGGGAAGGCTGCCAAACTTCCCGGAGACAAAATGAGATAGAAATTGGGTTGAAGATTATCCCAGGCAACCTCTCGAATACTGGTCACCGTCACGTCAAGCGATCGTCCCTCGATATCAAAGGTCACTTTATCCCCGACCGAGAGGCCGTTTTGTTCAGCATACTCAGACTCAACGGAAAGCTCGGGTGCACCGATCGAAGTCTCCGTCCACCATTGGCCGTCGATGATGACGTTGTCATCCGGGAGTGTGTCGGTTTCCGTCAAATTTCGGGTGGACCGCGCCCCCGGCGCTCGATCTTCGCCACGCCCGTCTTCCCGACGGACACTCGGCGACTCCCCATTAATTGACGTCACCCGGCCACGAATCATGGGATAAGCCGGCGAGATCTTAATCCCGGCATCCGCAAGTTGCCCTGTCAGCCCGGGCAGTTCTTGGGGCGTGATGTTCAATGCGTAATGATTGGGCGCGTCCTCGGGTATTTGCTGTTGCCATTCGAGCAATAGTGACGTGCGAACCAGAAAAATGAGCAGCAAGAGCATGATGGCAAGTCCGAAGGTCATCACCTGAACCAGATTTTCCTTCTGTCTTCGCCGAATTCCCGCCATCGCCAGCCTCAATGCACTGCCAGCAAGCATGCCCACTGGCTGACCCGATTTCAGCAGCGCAAGGCTCACCCCCGCCAAGAGCGTCCCGATCACCACAACACCCGACAAAATCAGCAGCGTCAACATGACATCGCCGCTATACCAGACCATCAGCGCGAGTGTGCCCACGACCCCGCTCACATAAGACCACCGTCTGGCGGGCGCTGCCTCGTCGATTTCGCGCCGGATGACCCGACTCGGAGACACATCGCGCAAAGCCACAATCGGCGGCAAGGCAAAAGCGAGCAAGCAGATCGCCCCGGTCGCACCCCCCAGCATCAGTGGCGATAAGCCTGGCGCGGGTAGCGCGACCGGAATAAAGGGCGCGAGCACTTCGGCGACCCCCCACTGAACCGTCACCCCTAAGAGCGAACCAAACAGTGTGGTTGAGACGCCTAGAATGACAAACATGCCTAGAAACAATTGATCGATCTTCCTAGGCGTCGCGCCCACGGTCTTCAGCAACGCGATGTGGTCAAAATGGCGCTCGGCAAACCTATGGGCCGAGAGCGCAAT
>JALRJG010000210.1 GCA_023261215.1 Pseudomonadales bacterium
AACTCAAGCGATACCTCTCAGCGTTTAGTCCTTCTTTCAAAGGCATGGTGGGTTCGCATGCCCAAACGGTGACTTTCGCAACGCAAGTCAACGTGGCGTTCGGTAAAATTCCTGGCAGCGAGCCCGGCACGTATACGATGGACCACACGGGGTCGATTGTGGTGATGAACCCCGCAGGCGAATACGCTGGATTTATCAAAGCCCCTCATAACGTTCAGGGCCTAGCCACCATCGCCAGTCGGTTGTAGCCCAAGGTTCAATCTTCATCAGAGGCTTAAAGAACGGTTAGTAGCTCGGGGGGTTATCGACAAGATCACGTAGCTGACGCTCATATTCTCTTGGATCTTTTCGATAATGCCCATTGCCATTCTGGGTTGTCAGGCGAGAACAGCATAGCCTTGCGGCGCCTATGAATTGCGCGATAGGTAGGGCTTTACGCTCCTCCTCTTCTAAGTGGCGAACCTCCTCATAGCCTGAAACCATGGCGTGGCGGAGGGCCGAGCGCTCGCTCTCATCGCCGCTGATGTAACACCAGTCATTGATTGCAATGGCCAAATCCATAATCAAGTAATCTTCGCCCGCATGAAAATAATCTAGTAGCCCGGTGAGCTCGTCTGCCTCGCTAAACAGGACGTTGTCCCTAAATGCATCGCCGTGGGTCAGGCCTATGGGTAACCCGTGTGCCTGGATGAGTTCGCACTGGGTGACGGCTTCATAGAGCAAAGACAGAGTGTCTCCCGACAACGCCCGTCGATGAGTTTCGATAGTTTTTGAAAGCCATCCCAAATCATAGGGTTGGGACAGTGGAGAAGAAAAAGCGCTGGCAATTTGGTGAAACTGAGCAAGCACTGACCCTAAGAGATGGCAGTGCTGGGCTTTGGGCGTTTGAACGTGATGGCCCTGGATTTTCGTGCTGAGCATGACGGGACGAAGGTCGCCCGTGAGCACTCGGTTACCGTTGCGGCTCATGACCACCTCGGGGACTGGGAATCCATAGAAGCGAAGGTGCGTCATGAGTTGACTGATGCCCTGCGCTCTCCGTTCATCCGCGACCTCAACCAATGTCAGGACGTAAGCGGCTTCTTGACCGTATTGCGACAGCAGGACGAAATAATTGGAATTTTCAATGCCGGTGGTGATGGGTGTGATACTGATGAGCCTGCCACGATCATACTGTGCGATCAGGGCTTCAATTCGCTCAATGGGCAGATCCGAATAAACCCCCATGGTTCACCACTCCATTAAGACCCAATTGGGATAAAGATGCTTAACTTCTGAGAGGTCAGAGAAGTGGGGTGTCCCGTCAGCGGGCACCATGTAATAGGGCCGACCACGATCGGGGACGACTTTGATCATGATCAAAATGCCGTTCTGCCGGTACTCAAAAATCCGTCCAAAATCAGGCTGTTCAATGATGGTAATGGTCTCCTCGCCATCATCGACGGACTCAGCAATAAGAGGGGCCTGCACGAGAAATGCGAGACACAGAATAGCGATTGAAACCGTGGTCTGAATCAAAGTATGGTGCCCGTCATGAGCGCTCAAAACGATTCAAAGTTTAACTTAATCCTGGTCGATGGATCATCTTACCTCTTTCGCGCCTACCACGCGCTGCCGCCTTTGACGAACAAGCAAGGCCATCCAACGGGTGCGATCAAGGGCGTGATCAGCATGATCAAACGGCTAGTCGAAGGGTTCCCAGCGGCCCAGGTGGTGGTGGTCTTTGATGCCAAGGGAAAGACCTTTAGAAACGACCTCTATGTAGATTACAAGGCGAACAGGCCGCCCATGCCCGAGGATTTGCGAGTTCAAATCGAGCCCATCCACAACATGATTAAAGCCATGGGGCTGCCCCTTTTATCAATAGAAGGTATTGAAGCAGATGATGTCATTGGCACCCTTGCCGCTCGCGGTCGTGATAGTGGCCAACACGTTTTAATCTCCACGGGCGACAAGGACATGGCCCAACTGGTCAACGACCACGTCACACTGATGAACACGATGACGGATGAACGTTTGGATGAGGCTGGCGTTGTGGATAAGTTTGGCGTTCGCCCGGATCAAATCATTGATTATCTGGCGTTGGTTGGAGATACCGTTGACAACATCCCAGGGGTTCCCAAGTGCGGTCCAAAAACGGCCGTGAAGTGGTTGGATCAGTATGGATCCCTCGAAGGCGTGATGGCCGCAGCAGATGAGGTCAAGGGCAAAGTAGGCGAGAACTTGCGGGGCGCACTAACCCATCTTCCCCTCTCTTATGATTTAGCCACGATCCGCTGTGAACTCGGGCTTGAGGTGGTGCCGGAGATTCCAGAGGGTATTAAGGATATTGAAGCGCTTCGAGCGCTGTTCGAAACCTTTGAGTTCAAGAGTTGGATAGAGGAAATCGGTGCGCCGGCCGCGCCCCCCCAGCCGCAAGTTGAAGCAGCCTATGAGACTGTGCTGACCCAAGCGCAGCTTGAGAGATGGTTAGAACAGCTCCAACAAGCGGAACGATTCGCCTTCGACACAGAGACCACCAGTCTTGATTACATGTCGGCAGAACTGGTTGGGCTTTCCCTCTGTATCGCCCCTGGCCAGGCGGCGTATGTCCCTCTTAATCATGATTACGACGGCGCGCCCGAACAACTGGATCGGCGTTTGGTCCTTGAGGCGATAGCGCCTTATCTGAATGACCCGAATAAATGTGTGATCGGACAGCATTTGAAGTACGACATCAATGTGCTAGCGCGATACGGCGTCTCGATCACCGGTCCGATTCACGACACGATGCTGCTGTCTTATGTGCTGAATAGCGTGGCCACTCGACACAACATGGACGATTTGGCCCAGTTTTATCTCGGGTATAAAACCACCAAGTTTGAAGAGATCGCAGGCAAGGGAGTTAAACAGAAAACATTTAACGAAATTGAACTCGAAGCGGCGGCTCACTACGCTGCCGAAGACGCGGATATCACGCTTCGGCTATTTGATGTGCTGTGGGCCAGGATTGAAGCTGAGCCAAGACTTCATCATGTATATATGACGATTGAACGCCCGCTTGTTCAGATTCTTTCAACGATGGAACGCCATGGTGTCATGCTCGATGTGGATCGATTAAACGCGCAGTCAGCCGAAATTGGTTCATCTCTCGAGCGACTTGAGCAAGAGGCCCACGGCCTGGCGGGTGAAGCGTTCAATCTCGGTTCGCCTAAGCAACTTCAACACATTTTCTTCGAAAAACTTGGTTTGCCGGTTTTGAAAAAGACCCCAACGGGTCAGCCGTCAACCAACGAAGCGGTGCTTCAGGAATTGGCGTTGGACTACCCCCTCCCTCATGTCATTCTCGAGCACCGTAGCTTATCGAAG
>JALRJG010000211.1 GCA_023261215.1 Pseudomonadales bacterium
ACTGACCCGCATTTCTTTGATCCATTGCGATGACCCGAAACTCCGGGGCGAGCGCGACCCGCGGATCCCAAGGCGAGTTCTGCCAGAATGCAGCTTCCGATCGCATGCCGCCCGGCGCGAACAGTAGAACCGGAAAACCTTCACCCAACACTTCGTAATGAATGTCGATACCGTTTTCACTTAACCAAGCCATGATTCACCTCCCTCGCGTGTTCTTGTGATTGTTCGAGCAATATTCATTCGGTGGCCTGCCCCACATCGCGCTCTAAGCCGCGGTCTGTGCGTTCGGTCACGGCTTCCTAATTGTCAATTGGCCACTCGCCGCTAATCCTGTGAATGGCGTGGATTCAGCCCTTTACAGCGCCGAAACAACCCAGTGCGTCTTGTGCACCTCTGGCTTTTAACCCCAGTCGCTTGCAGCGATGACGCCTAAGCACTTTTCTTCATCCGACCGCCACTTCTGTTAACACTTTTTCACCTCGATAAAGTGCGAACGCGCGAGCATCGTTTGACTGACCAATATGCAGGTCATCATCCCAGAAAATCGGACGACGAAAAAAAATTGTCCAATCTAACGGCTGGCCTGGTTGCCAAAATGCTTGCGTCAGGTAGTGGACACCCTGCCCGCCCCCGATAATCGGCGCTCTGAAACCAGCTGCGATCGCGGCGTCTTCTTCGTAGTGGATCGCATTGCCTTCCCGGGAATAGTTCAACGTCTGCTCGGGTTTGAGCTGCACCTGTTGCACCGACGTGAGCGATTCAGTGGAAGACACGATGGGTGGCGGACGATCACCGGCGCCTGGACCGACGAGCTCGGAGTTCGACTGCCGCTTGATAGGTTTCAGGGATTCTCGAGGCACCGAGACGAGCAACTCACCATCCAGCGATTCAAAGTAGACCTGAGTGGCGACTCTAAGCCCCCGTGGCACCTCGGTCACCGATTCAATATGGCCTCTGACTTGCATCGGCTCATCAATCCTTGGTGCACGGTGCACCACCAAGCGGGTCAGCATATTCACGTTACCCTCAGCGCTGATCCCACTCTCGATTCCCGCATGAATACCGAGCCCAATAAAAAACGCGGGATCGACCCAGCCGTTAAAGCGGCTGGCATCGATGGCCAACGCATCAAGCTTGGACCGCTGATCGTCCGACGCGACGATCACGCGCTGCGTTTTAAGCTGAAATCCTGGGCTAGGATCCACCCACGCTTTGCCTTCGGTCATGCCTTACTCCTTGATTTTCATCACGCCTTCTTCTCATTCTCCATTCGCGGGTCGACTTCTGCCCTTGAGGCGGAAGGCCTTGCAAGCCCGCGCTCTCATCCCGCCCATTTCGAGCTCAACTGCGCCAAGTGCGTCAACTGCGAGAGCAGAGCATCTACTCCGGAGAAAGCTCGTTAATTGAATCGTGCACCCAGCGCCAATCGAGCAGGTCACTCTCGAGTGACTCCCATTTCGCCGATGCGCAATGAAACGGCGCCAGACCCACGCGAGTTCAAAAGTAATCTACCCCCCACGCGTTGCCATAGGTCACGTTAGCTGCAGGTAAGCGGTCAGCAGGCTTTAGCTTCGCGTTTAAAACATAAGCTGCGGGGAACATCACCGTTTGCGTGACGCCATCCGGGAGCGCCAAAACGGCTGCGACCTCATCAGCACGGGCATTCAACAGTGACGTCCACGTCGTACCAATACCTCGGCCTCGAAGGGCCAGCATCAAAGACCATGCGGCGGGTAATATGGACCCATAAAACCCAATCTGGCCTCCTTGGTCAGAGGGCGGCTCGCCAATGGCACACACAAAGATGAGAGCCGGCATGTCAGGCAGGTGCGATATCAGTGCTCGGTGAGTTGCCTTCATGGGCATACCGCGAGCCTGAAGCAACTCCTCTAGGACCGTTTGATAGATGCTGGCGATCGCCGCTTTTCGCTTCGCCTCTGTGACTACCAAGAAACGCCAATTCTCGCCCATGAGACCGGTGGGCGCTTGCACCGCCACATCAATCGCGGCTCGCAAGTCCTCAGGATCGATCTCGCGACCAAGGTCTAAATGCTTCCGGACTGACCTGGCAGTCCGGAGTACTTGCTCATAGTCACTAAAACGAGGGTCAGCAGCGTCAGTCATGCGTCTTAAGTCGCCGCTAAAACGACAGCGGCAAGATTAGATGATCTCGAAACATCCGGTCTCGATGCGCCAGCACAATCGGGTCGAAGGCGCTCAGTCGCGTGGCAGGCAATTGATAGGTCTGACGCAATCGATCCGGCATCGGATTAATCTCATCCGGCATGGGCGCTAAGAGATTGGAAAAATAGGCCCAATAAATATCAGCGGCCGTGAATTGGTCCCCGACGAGAAAACCGCTGGTTGAATCCTTTAAATCCTGCGCTAGAGCGGCAAGAAAGGCGTCAGCCTTACTCAGCGCCGAAGCCATAATTTCTGCGTGGTAGCCATAATCTTTAAACATCGGGTTGGCGGCTTGCGCAGCTTCATCCATCTGACTGGCCCAGGTATCGAACATCACCATTCGGCATTGCCACGCGAAACCTTGCTCTCCGGCGATTTCATTGATGAGCCCAACCATCCGGATGCGATGCTCTCGATCGGCTGGGATCAGGCTGGGCCCCTCACCCAATCGCTCGGCAAGCTCCAAGATTTCCATCGCTCGAACCCTGGGTGCTTCATCATTGAAGACTGCAACCGGTGCATTTCGGTGCCCGGTCCATTCGACCAACGCTTCGTTCGCCTGTCCGCCAACTTGGCGCACTGGATGGAATGGCACGCGATGATGATTGAAGAGTGCTTTGGCGGCCTCGCTCCAAGGGCCTGGAACGCCAGCCGTGAGTGCAAGACGAAGTCCTGGAAGCGGTTTTGCTTCCTCTACAGAAAGATAGTCCATCAAGACAGGTCTCTTAGAATCTAAGCTTCACTATGCAAAAGGTCACCATCGGTGTCTACCCGAATCCACCCAGTGACCCAGGGGTTCTCGAGGCTGGGCAAATCCAGGGCCACGGCTCGTTCACTCGCGGGTCACGGCTTCGCGTTCGGATTCTGCCGCCAACGCATCAAATTCAACGACTGAAGAACCCAGGCATGTTTCCGTTTGCTGCGGCTAAGCACGATGCCACCGAGACTGACTTCAGACGACGCTGATGCGCTAACGCCTCCTGTTTCAGTCACGATTTCTGTTTTTATTCCCTTCTTGATTGGGCAGTTATTTTTTCTCAGCGTTATCAGTTGCCGCCCATGCTTAATCTGACGGTGGCTCACCTTCGGCAGGTGCCAGAGCCGTCTCTGCCTCGAACGCATCGAGGGTTGAGGTTTGATCCTCCTCTG
>JALRJG010000212.1 GCA_023261215.1 Pseudomonadales bacterium
GGCCGTCGTGGATGCGCGCGCCGCCGGCGAGGCGGGCAAGCTCACGGTCGCGAAGTTCGGTCGTCGCCAGGGCCGCGCCCGGCAGCAATGCGAGCGCGCCGAGGGCGAGCCCCAGCCACCACGGCATTCCGAAACTCGTAGGCAATGTACCCAGCACAATGCTGACCACGCCGGCCAGCAAGGCATAAGGCATTTGGGTGCGTACATGCTCGATGTGATCGCACCCTGCCGAGAGCGATGACATCACGGTGGTGTCAGAAATGGGCGAACAATGATCACCCCAGACAGCACCTGCGAGTACGCAAGAAACGGCGGAGTAGAGAATGAAATAATGCTCTGGATCCGCGCTGGCCTGAGCACCCAAAACGGCCCACGACAGCGGAACAACCAAAGGCAAAAGGATACCCATGGAACCCCAGCTACTGCCTGTAGAAAAGGCCGTGAACGCTGACAAGACGAAGATGACGGTGGGCAGAATACCCATCGGTAAGCGATCTCCGAGACTCGCGATCAAGAAATCTGCGGTGTGTAATTCAGCGCTAATTTCTGCCATGGCCCAAGACAACACGAGAATAATCATGGCCAGAAAGGTGAATCGGGCGCCACTGACCCAGGCGTCAACCACTTCATCTAACGACAGCAGCCTTTGCCCCAACGTCATGATAACGGCGACCAGGGCAGACACCAGTGACGCCCACATCAGCGCTTGATACGAATTTGCGGAACCGACAATCTCGCTCACCGTCGTGCCATCACCGGTCGCGTAAAGACCTACCATGATCGCAAGGGTCATGGCGAGGACGGGCACGACGGCATTCATGGCACGAGGAGGCACGCCTTCCTTCATCGCAAGCGCCGCTTCATCATCTGCGCCGACCCGGGAAGTCGATGGGGGTGCCACCTGGCCGGTGTTTCGGGCCCGCCTCTCCGCACGTAGCATGGGACCAAAATCTCGACCTGTCATGATCACCAGCAGCACAAAGAAAATGGCCAAGAAAGGGTAAAAGCTGTACAGAATCGAGTTTAAAAAGACGCTATAGGGGCTCAGATCAAGTTCTGGAATTCTGGTCATGGCATCGCCAATCAATCCCACTTGATAGCCGATCCAGGTGGTAATGAGCGCCACCGTCGCTACCGGCGCAGCGGTTGAATCGACAATGTAGGCGAGTTTTTCCCTCGAGATCCGCAATCGATCGGTGACAGACCGACTGGTATTCCCCACCACCAAAGTATTCGAGTAGTCGTCGAAGAAAATAAGGAGGCCCAGACTCCAGACGGAGAGCTGACCGCGTTTTGCGGTGTTCGCACCACGAATGATTAATTCAACAATGCCTCGCATACCCCCATTTCGCGAAATGATGCCGACCATACCCGCAATCATGAAGGTGAACAGCATGATGCTGACGTGGTCACGATCGGCGACTGCGTTGGTGAGGTAAATTTCAAAGCCGTCGAGAAAGCCGATAAACACCCCGCTAAAGCTCAATCCATTCAAAGCCCAAGCGCCAAGCCAAATACCCAGGACCAGCGCCGGGAGAACACTCCTGATTAAGAGCGCGATAAAAATCGCCACCAGCGGTGGCAGAATGGACACCCAAGCAGGAATCGCGGTCAGCGAAGTCTCAAACTGAACGCGACCCTCCTTGATGAGCTTCAACTGCGCCTGATCATTTTCGATAACCACTCCGTGAAACCCTGGCGCATCCTCAAGCCATGTCAGAGGGATGGACACACCATCCACTTCAAGCACTAAGTCATTGGTCGCCTTAGGGTCCACCGTACTGGGCTCAGACAGCGTCAGAGAATATTCAATTCCCTTGAGCATGACCCGCGGAAGATCGAGCTCCATCCCAAAGGATGGCGAAGCGCCAACGGTCATCAGGACCACGATGATCAAGGCGCTCATTACTCTCATTGCTCTCACAGGCACACTCCTCATCTTCAGAACCTGATGACTCGCTCTGGGTTTCGTCACACATGGTCTGCTCAAGCTCAGCTGGTCTCGCCTTTGCGAAGACCAAGACACGACGGAGAAACTATATGAACCATCGCCAGCCCGCGACTTGTCGTTAACGCTGGGAGCGATAGATCGACCTATCCTTTATCCAAATCGCGAGAAGTACAAGCCTCAATGACGTTGACCCAAGATTGATGTTGCAAACAAGAAATTCTTTGACCCTGACCCTTCAATTCGCAGCGTGTCCCACCCCTGGCGGACCCGAGAGGTCAGATCCCGGTGCAGACTGGGTCGCCTTTGATCGAAGACGCCCAGCTTAAAAAGTTCCGCGGCTCTGAAACGCCGAGGGGAGACGGCTCTTTGAGGGCTTTTCGTCCCCACTGGGGTTTGACTGTTCATCACCCTCAAGCGTTGATCGCGCTCGAATCCGCCCAGCCTCTAGTCATAAGTCGGTCTCAGTCCGCCATAGCTCTTCAGCTCGCTACGAAAACCGCACATAGAAAACCACCGCCTAGAAGAGTCCTTTATAATGCGCGATTCCCTGTGGAATGAAAATTCATGATCGAAACAGCCACCGCAGAGTCAGTTATCCATCACGGCTTGGACCTCGGCGCCGACTTTGCAGAAGTTTATGTCGAAAAAAATCTTTCTAACCTCGTATCGACCCTGAGCGATCGCGTTCAGTCCGTGGAGTCAGGGATCGATTTTGGTATTGGCCTTCGCCTTATTTTTGGTCACAAGGTGCTCTACGGCTACACCAATCAAACTGATCTAAATGAGTTGCATCGCATCGTGACAGAACTCGCCGCCAAGGATTTGCGCGATCCGTTAGCAAGCGCTGCGGCGTTTGACTTCAGTCAAGTCGACCATCGGCACCCCGCCAAACGCACCCTGTCTGCCGCGGATGACGTGGATTCAAAGATCGATTATCTGCTCTCCGCCAATCGGGCTGCGAAAGCGGCGTCGAACCAAATCAGTCAGACCCGAGGCATGTGCAAGCAACGCGAGCAGCGCGTCATGATATTTAACAGCGAGGGCCTCTTCCGCGAAGACACGAGGCACTATGCTCGAGCGACACTTACCGCGATTGCCGCTGAGGGCAACGAGCAAGCCACGGGGCAATGGGGCGATGGCGGACTCATCGGCTGGGAAATTAAAGAACAACTTGATCCACAAAAAACAGGGCATGAGGCAGCCAGGCAAGCCTTAGTGAATCTAAGAGCCAAGCCATGCCCCTCTGGAAGAATGCCCGTGGTCATTGGGCCTGGATTTGGCGGCGTTATTTTTCACGAAGCCTGTGGGCACCTTTTGGAAACCACTTCGGTCGCCAAAAAGGCTTCCGTATTCCACGACAAAATGGGTGACATGATTGCCA
>JALRJG010000213.1 GCA_023261215.1 Pseudomonadales bacterium
AATCAATGATCAGGCGGCGAGTCGATAGCTCACTTGCCCATGATGCCAGGTCATTCGGATGTCGTCTGCCAGGAGCCGATGCCGCGCCTCGGCCCAAGGTTTAGAGAGTAAAACGAGGTCAGCGGGTAGGCCCACCGTAAGCGATCGAGGTGTAAAAGGTGCCATGAACTCGCCAAGAAAGCCCGCAAGTGCGTCTTCGGGGGACACGCATTCACCGGGTCCAATGGAGTGACCTCTCGCCGAAGTTCGAGCCACCGCGGCGCGCATGGCACGCCAGGGATCGGCCGCCCCAAAGGGCGCATCGGACCCTAAAGCGACGCGAAGACCCAGCGTCTTGAGTGTTTTGAATCGGTACAAATGAGCCTGTTCCTCGGCAGGAATATCCTGAATATATTGATCACCCCGATCCAAAATGAAATGGGGTTGGGTCACGATGCCCGGCCCAAGGTCGACGAGCCAAGTTTCGAGATCAGGCTCGATGATCGCGCCATGCTCGATCCGGTCGCCGGCGTGCGATCCCGCTGCCTCGAGCACCGACAGCGCAAAGACCAGTTCGGCCCGGGTCACGCAGTGGATCGCCGCGGGTAAATCAAACGCATGGGCAGCGGCAACCCGGGCGACGGTGGCATCGAACGACGGCAGTTGATGCTCGTGCAGGTGCACTTTGAAACATCCTGGTCTGATCAGGGGCGTCGCATTTTGCGTTTGCAGGCTCTCGAGCCCAGAGAGACAAATTGATTGATAGAGCCGCCCTTGCTCAAGCAAGGCTGAGAAATAAGCAAAATCTTCCGGCCCATTGCTCGGCGTCATATCGTGAATGCCGGTGATGCCGTAACTTGCGAGTTCTGCGCTGACGTGTTCAATCGCGTCATGGTCAAGGCCGCCCTGCAACCCTGCACGAAGGATTAGGCCAAGGGCTTGGTCCTGATCGAAGAGCCGTCCATCACTTGAAATTTCTAGGGTGGGTAGGTCAGCTTGTGTGGCTCGCGTTTGATGTAGGCGGTCGATCGCCTTTGAGTTCAGAATCCACAAACGACCGGATCGATGTTGAATGCGCACAGGTCGAGAAGGCTCGAATTGATCGAGGTCCTTGCAGGTCAAATCGCCTGCGACGGACTCGTGATAGCCGATACCTCGAATCCATTCGGTCCCGGGCGCGAGCTTTAAGGCGTTGATCAGGGCGTCACGATGCTCAACATCGGGTGGGCCGCAAGGCACTGAGGCTGCTTTGGCAGCAAGGGCCCTAAGATGAATGTGGTGGTCGACAAGTCCAGGCAGCAAACAGGCGCCTTTGGCGTCAATGACCTGTTCCCCCGGCAGCGGGGCAAGGGTTCCCATGGCGGCGATCGAACCACCAGCAAGTCTGACGTCGAGGGGCCTTGGGTCTGGGTAGCAGCGCGCTTGCCTGATGAGCCAAGCACGTTCCCCGTGGACGGCTAGAACCACTCCCTCACAACTCGTCTAAGCAGCTTGCCCGTTTCGTTGTAGGGGAGCTCCTCTACGATAAGTACCTTTTCTGGGACTCGAGAGGATCTGAGATGCTCGCGAATGTAATCCTTGATCTCTGTATCGGTCACGGCTGATTTTACGACCAACGCTAAAGCAACAGATTCACCCCATTCTTCAGACGCCATGCCGACCGCTGCGGCATCGACGATCTCATCTCGCTCAAGAAGAAGGTCTTCGATCTCTCCAGGCGAGATGTTTTCCCCGCCCCTGACAATGACATCATCGGCTCGGCCAGACAAAAAGAGATACCCACCCTCATCGAGATAACCTGCGTCTCGAGTAGGGAACCATCCCTCGCTGTCGAGGACGCTCTTGCCGTCATACTCGCCAGAAACTTGCGGGCCACGAACATAAATTTCACCTGGCGTACCCGCGCTCACGACCAGACCCTCTTCATCGCGAATCTCAAGCTCGATTGCGGGAAGGGCTTTACCCACGGACCCCAATCGCGGTCTGAGTGCTGGGTCGCTGATGGCTTCTCTGTGGTCGTCGGGATCGAGCAACGTGATGGTTGAGCTCGTTTCGGTCAGACCATAGGCATTAGTGAAATTCACATGGGGCATGAGCGCGAGCGCGCGCTCAATCACCGGAATAGGCATTTTGCCGCCGCCATAAGCAATCGCCTTTAGCGCAGGGAACGCCTCGGCGACGCTGGCTTCTTGCTCCAGCACGTCAATGATCCTAGTCAGCATCGTAGGCACAACGAATGCGTTTGTGACGCCCTCAGTTCGGCACAGTTCAACCCAAAGGGTCGGCTCGAAATTGGCTAACTGAACCTGTCGCCGGCAAGCGTAAATCGAGCTCATCACAGCGGAGATACCCGCGATGTGATAAGGGGGAACGGAGACGAGTGTCGCCTCATCAGGGTCCGCGCCCATAAACTCCACAGACCCCAAAATGTACGAGACCAAATGTTCGTGTCGTAAGAGGGCTGCCTTTGGTGTGCCGGTGGTGCCGCTGGTAAAGAGTTGCACCGCGACCGCAGTGGGGTCTTCATGCCAGGCCTCTATTTTGGGGCCATCCGACAGGGCAGCCGCGAGGAAATCATTCCGGCTCATGTGTTGCGAAACAGCATAGGCGCAATCAGTCGATTCAGTGATCAAAAACGCAGGCTGGATGCGTTCGATAAGGCTCGTGAGCTGTTCGGCGGTTAATCGGTAGTTAAGTGGCACATAGGGTAACCCGGCCATGGCCGCACCCATGAGCGCGATGGGCGCCGCGGGACTTGAGGTGTCGAGGACGGAGACGAAGCGGCAACCGCTTGATTGAAACATCGCTGCAGCGCGTTCCGCGGCCTCATACAGCGCTTGATTCTCGTAGTGTTGTCCTTCGAAGGTGATCGCAACGCGATCGGGGCAGGCCTCAGCGGCCATTTGCAAGAGTAGTGCAATATTCATGTCAGTCTGACGATGGCAGCTTTTTCGTGTCTTTGGTCATCAGCTCTTCACCATTACAGTAAAGCGATCCATCCCCACTTTTGACGCACAACAACTCGATCGTTTCTTCTTGGTTGATGTAACGTTTGCCAATTAAACAGCCATGCATCTGCGCTTCATCGCCAGCGCCCTTTTCCGATACATCCGTTGCCATCACGGCGCCGCCGCAGGTGACTTCATCATTCGCCCCAGCTTTGATCACCATGACCTCTGCATCGCAGACTGCACTTTTTAGTCGACTCCCTGGCTTCAACATCGTTTTTCTCCCAACACCCGCTTCATTCTGAAAGTCCGGAGTATAGGCATGTCGATCGAGATTTGTCTCGTGCTGGGTAGTCTTTTCCTCAATAGAAAGCGCGCCAGAAT
>JALRJG010000214.1 GCA_023261215.1 Pseudomonadales bacterium
AGCATACGGCAGCCCGAATAGGGTCGAGCAGGTTCGCATCATGAAAAAGAAGAATGCAAGATAAACGACCGTCACACCCACGGCGGGGTTCAACAGCATCCAAACCGCAAATAGCCAAAAGGGAATACCCAAAAGAATCCAGGGTTTTCGCCGGCCCCATCGCGTTTTCAAACTATCACTGAAGTGCCCCATGAGCGGATCAGTCAATGCGTCGAAGATGGCCGCCGCCATAATCACCATGCCGATCTGAGCGAGGCCAATGCCCATTTCAGTGGAGTAAAGCCTTGGAATGTAGGATCCCAGTGGATAGCCCAGAATCGCTAACGGAAAGCCAATGGAGCCATAGATCCAGGCTGTCCGACGAGTGACTTTGGGAAAGGCGACGCCAGCGCTCGCCGGTTCTGATGCTTCCGCCACGGGCGCTACCATCTCGAACTATCGGGGTTGAACATCAAGACAGAAGACGCGGAAAAAGGCAACGCCACTTACTCAGCGCGTTATTCCTCCAAGAGGATTTCTAACCCTAAATCCGCCGCAATGGCGTCGAGCTTCGCCTCCAACATCCCAACATCGGTGTCCGGTGACGTTAAGACTTCTACTTCAGCAAAAAAGGTCAGATCCCCCGTCATTGGCGCCGGACCGACTTTGGTTTCTAGATCCACAAGATTGATTGCAGAGCGCCGAAGTTCTCGGGTCACCTCATCAAGGATGCCAGGCCGATCAGGTCCAATGATGCTCAAGGTAAATCGCCGCAATTGGGGATTATCTTGAAGCTCGCCTGCTAACTCGAGCTGAACCGTCATACCTTCAAGCTGATCGAGTTTTTCGCGGAGGCTCGAGATCGCCTCCTCGGGAACCGAAATTCGGGCCACACCGGCAAATTTACCCGCAAGCCGCGTCATCCGACTCTCAAGCCAATTACCGCCCACCTGCACCACGCAGTTCGCGGCATCTTGAACCATGCCTGCACGATCTTCGCCCAGGAGCGTTAATACTAAGTCGGTCTTCATGAAACTCTCCTCATCCTTTGGCGAAAGGAAACCCGCGCTTAGTGATTCCACCAAGGTCGATCGGAATGCGCCCTTAGATCTAGCTCGTGAGTCCAGGTCGATCGGTGCTGATGAGCCAAGTGGAAGTAAGTTTCTGCAATTTCTTTCGGCAGCATCAAACCATCTTTGTCGAGACCCTTGGTTTGCCTGAGTTTTGCGAAACCCTCCTCGCCCAGCATCTTGCCGAGCGTATCCGGCGCATCGACCGCGCCATCGACAACGATGTGCGCCACATGGATACCCGAGGCGGATAGTTCTGCATTTAGGCTCTGACACAACATGCGACGGCCGCCCATGGCAGCCGCGTGCGAATGTTGACCTGCATTGCCTCTCATCGCGGCCGTGGCAGAGGTCACCAAAAACACGCCTTCGCCTCGCGCGGCCATAAAGGGCGCCACAGTCTTCGCCACACGAAAGAGCGCGAGGGTTGCCATTTGCCAGCCACGCGTAAAATCTTTGACACTCGTTTCTGCCAGGGTTCGATGCCCGATCTGAGCACCCAGGTTAAACACCACCACCTTAATCGGACCCACGGTTCTCTCGACCTTATCGATCAGATCTTCGATGACCTCAGGTTCAATCAGATTCGCCAAGTACCCTGTTGCCAAGCCCCCATCGCTTTGTATGCCAAGCACCAATTCATCGAGCCCGCTCTGATCACTGCGCCTGGTCAACACTGCGTGATAGCCGCCCTGAGCGAATCGAGCGGCAACCGAACCGCCAATACCGCGTCCCGCTCCAAGTACTAAACACACTGGCGCCATCATTAATCCTCGTTGGCTCGTTTCAGGCTACCAGCTATTTCTTCTGGCTCTCAGCGCAAGAAAGACGTCCCTTTCACTCGCCTCAGCCATCTCAAGCGTGGACTTAATCTCGGCGTTATCCAGTCTGAAAAAGGTATTGAAAGACCGCTCGTCTCCGATGGTGGTGACCACTGGGCTGACACCTGGATCAACATCCTTGACCCGATCTAGCCAGGTTTTGGCTGTGGTATTCGAGGGCTCAAGCGACAGGGTAAAGGCAAGATTGTTCGCAAGATAATCATGTCCAGGGTAGATGGCCACATGATCAGGCAGCGTATGAAACTGCTGGGCGATGGTCTGATACAGGGCTTCCGGACTTCCACCGTTGTGGCAGTTGCCGACTCCAGCGTTAAACAACGTATCCCCGGTAAACACCGCTTGGGGTTCGTCTTCTCTTGTGATCAGAAAACACAGGTGAGCATACGTGTGCCCGGGGGTATCTAGCACCCGCAGCGCCTCTGTGTCTGAAAGCGCGATCGATTCCCCCGCCGTTAGCACTCGAGTCAGCCCAGGGATTTTGCCCTGACCATTTTCGTGCGCCCAAACTTCACAGCCAAACTTTGCCACCAGTGCCTCATTCCCACGCGTGTGATCCCAATGTTCGTGTGTGTTGATCACCGCTTTTAACGAGAGCCCCGCCGACGTCACGGCCTCAGCTGACGCATCCGCATCCCAGGGGTCCAGGACCAAAGCGTCGCCGTTATCCAGTGCAATCACATACGTGAAGTTGCGAAGGTCGTTGTAGGTATAGATTTGGTGGATATTCATAAATTGGACTGTATTTTTTCGGAACCCTACCTTGGCACTGTCATCCTTCTTTGACAACCAATGGCGCCGCCAGAGGGGCTACGATTTTAAATTGAATGTTGTAAGACGTAGATCAAGAGTGCCGTCAGACCCCCGGCCATTAGATCATCCACCATAATGCCGAGACCCCCTTTTAAATGTCGATCCGCCCAGCTCATCGGCGGGGGCTTGGCGATATCAAAAAAACGGAAACAAACAAAAGCAAAAGCGATCCATGCCAAAGACGCCGGGACGAAAATCAGCGCAATCCAAATACCCAGGATTTCATCCCAGACGACACACCCGGGATCCGAAAGTTTGAGCTCTTTAGCCGCATACTCACAAATGTACACACCGAGGACAGAGCCAACGAAAATCAAACTTACCTTGACCACCATTGAGGCATCGATCAAAGGCAGAAAGAGCACAACGCCCACCAGACTGCCCATCGTGCCAGGACCTTTTCGCCACAATCCCGACCCAAAACCCAGTGCCAAGCACATGATGGGGTCACGAAGGGTGGCGAGTGAAGGTTTCATGAGAAGTGCCGATAGCCGGGGGAGGCAAGCCAATCGGCCTGAGTCATGCCAGCCGGTAATCCAGTAAACGTAATGCCCCGCTCACTGCTGACGGTGCCGATGCGGGTGAGAGGCAAG
>JALRJG010000215.1 GCA_023261215.1 Pseudomonadales bacterium
GTAATTCCGTAGGTATTTCGAAAAAGTTTTGCTAAGATTGCCGCCGCTTCACAGCTGGGGTTTGCCAGGAGGGCTGGCCTCAAGATCGCAAGGGTCGAGCGGTGACAAAGGACTGGGCATGATCAAACAACGAACATTGAAAAGCGCAATTAGCGCAACGGGTATCGGTCTGCACACCGGAGAAAAGGTGTTCCTGACACTTCGTCCTGCGCCGCCGAATACGGGCATCCGCTTTCTTCGTACGGACCTCAAACCCGCTGTGGAAATACCTGCCATTCACAGTTCGGTGTCTGATACAAGACTCGCGACCACCGTTGGGCAAGGTGAGGCTCGAATCTCTACTGTTGAACACTTATTAGCCGCGCTTGCGGGGATGGCGATCGACAACTTGTATGTTGAAGTCAGCGGACCTGAGATGCCCATCATGGATGGTAGTTCGGCGACCTTTGTGTTTCTCCTGCAGTCCGCGGGGATCGAGTTACAGAACGCAGCCAAGCGCTTTCTCAAAATCAAAAAGCCGATTGCCGTCAAAGGCGACAGCCTGGCCAACGATTTTGGTCAATCGGTCGAGCTGAAGCCTTTCGACGGGTTTAGAGTGTCTCACACCATTATTTATGACAACGCGGTCATCAAAAAGCAGCAAGCGACGATTGATTTTGCGGAAACTGATTTTGTGAAGTCCGTCAGTCGCGCGCGAACCTTTGGGTTGATGCAAGAGTTCGAGCAACTACGCGAGATGAACCTCGCTCAAGGGGGCAGCCTAGATAACGCGATTGTGGTCGACGAGTATCGAATTCTGAATCCAGACGGTCTTAGGCATGAGGACGAATTCGTCCGCCATAAGATTTTGGACGCCATAGGTGATTTGTATCTGCTCGGATACAGCATTATTGGCGAATTTGTTGGCTTTAAGTCTGGGCACACTGAAAACCATTTGCTCAGGAAGGCTCTGCTCGAAAACACGTCTGCTTGGGAGCTGGTCACTTTTGGTGATGAGAGCCGGGCACCGGTCGCTTACTCGGGTGTTCCCAACGTTGAGCTCGCGATCTAGGCCAGATCGTCAGTAACAAAGGCATGGGCCGAGAGCGCCTTAAAAGCTTGACTGAGACCAGGGTCTCGGAGCAGAGCTGATTGAGACAGAAGTAAGTCGCCGGTCTCCCTCGACATGGCTTTAGGCGGAAGCGGTTTAGGCCGCGTCAAGGTGAGCTGCCCGTCTACTCGCCTCAGCCAAGTTGGATGAGGCCCCACCTTAATATCAACTCGAATGACATCATCACCGAGCACCGCACTCAGTTGAGAGAGCATATTTAAGGCTCGATAGCGCAGCCGAGTCGCGACTGAACCATCGTTGACTTGTATGACTAACCTGCCTTGTTCAAATCGGCAAACGCTGACCTCGACCTGGAGTGCGTTCGAGAGTGCTTGATTGAGCTGCGCGAGGCGTCTGGCTCGTTCAACCAAACTTTTCGCAGTCTCACTTTGTTGGTCTCTCAGATTGTCTAGAAGATGATCTTGCATTCAGGAATCACGCTGCGTTCTGGTAACATAAGCCGCTTGAAAAATTGGTCAGCCGATGAAAGTCATCATAGTCAGCGATAATGCAAGGCACTTCAAGACATGGGTGTTTGGTTCGTCTGGTCTAGTCGCGCTTGCTGTTTTGACGGCTTGTGTTATCGGCGCGTCGATTGCGCTCTGGCGCGCGGTATCCTACCAAGATGCCCGGGCTGCAGTCGTCGCGATCGATGGTTTGCGTCAAGATATTGAGAGACAGAAATCGATTGTTTCCCAGCTCGAAGAGGACCTTCAGCTTAACTTAAGAGCAAGCGCCGTTGAGATCGCGACCTTGGAGTCTCGTATGGCTAGGCTCGATGCGCTGGGCCAGCGGCTCACTGAGCTCGCCCCGTATGACGTCAGTGAGTTTGATTTTCAGTCGCCGGTTGGTGTTGGCGGCATACGATCTCAAAGCCGCTCACTGACTGATGCTAATGGTGCTCCGTCCACTGATCCTCTGGATCAAGCCTTCAGCGAGGCGGCGCTCTCAGCGCAGCTTTCGAGCCTTTCGGGGAAGCTCGCAGACCGATCGGCACAACTTGATGTCTTAGAGCGGCTGATGCTGAGCGATCTGAGAGATGAAGCGCGGTCTCTCGCAGGTAAGCCAGTTAAAAAGAGTTGGGTGTCTTCCAACTACGGGATGCGAACCGATCCGATCAGTGGTGAGCGCGCTTGGCACAACGGGATCGATATCGCGAGCACTTCGGGCGCACCCGTTCTTGCCATGGCGCCCGGTGTGATTACCTACGCAGGTCAGAAGCCTGGCTATGGCAAGGTTGTGGAAATCAATCACGGTGCGGGGCTAAGCACGCTTTATGCACACCAGAGGGTTTTGGTTGTTGAGGCGGGGGCATTTGTCCGTAAGGGTCAAAAAATAGGTGAAGTGGGTAGCTCTGGGCGGTCTACTGGACCGCATGTGCATTATGAAATCCACAAGGATGGTCGTTCTCTTGACCCAGCCCGATATGTCTTCAAAGCCGTGCCAGGTGCGCAGCCCTCGAAGTAATGCTCTATTAGCGCGATTTTACGAAAGAAGACCTTATGATTAGTCGACTTCTAAGCAAAATTTTTGGTACTAAAAACACTCGAGAAATCAAAAGGCTACAGCGCATTGTGGCTCGGATTACCTCGTTAGAAGCTGAAATGGAGACACTCAGCGATAGCGAGATCAAAGCGAAGCGCATCGAATTTAAGTCGAGATTTGAGTCGGGTGAGTCTTTGGATGCTTTGTTGCCTGAGGCCTTTGCAGTTGTGCGCGAGGCGGGCAAGCGGGCCTTGGGAATGCGAGTCTTCGACGTTCAGATGATGGGCGGTATTGCGCTTCATGAGGGTCGAATTGCCGAGATGCGTACGGGCGAAGGAAAAACGTTTGTTGCCACCCTAGCGCTCTACCTCAATGCGATTCCAGCAACCGGCGTGCACCTGGTTACCGTGAACGATTATCTCGCGAAGTGGGGTCGAGAGTGGATGACTCCCTTATATGAAGCCCTAGGGGTGACAACAGGCGTCGTCTATGCGGGCCAAATGCAGGAGGAAAAGAAGGCCGCTTACCAAGCGGATATCACCTATGGCACCAATAATGAGTTCGGTTTTGACTATCTTCGCGACAATATGGCGTTCAGTTCGGAAGAACGTGTTCAGAGGCCACTCAACTACGCCATCGTGGATGAAGTCGATTCCATCTTGATCGATGAGGCTAGAACGCCGCTGATTATTTCTGGCGGTGTGGAGAATAGC
>JALRJG010000216.1 GCA_023261215.1 Pseudomonadales bacterium
ATGGCTGAGGCCAGCATGCTGATGATGAGAAGCGTTTTGCGAGGCGCCTCCGGGTTGATAAAGCGCTCATAAAGATCATGGGTCACATTGCCCGCGGCGGTCAGAATACAGATATCGGCCGTGGACATGATTGCGGCCAGGACACCGCAGAGCATCAGGCCTTTGATGCCCGCAGGGAAGTAGGCCATCACAAATGCGGTTAAAACATCATCGCCCGATTCAATCGGGGGCAACGTGATCAGTGCAGTCATGCCTAGCCAAACCGCGGCCAACCCCATGGGCAGGATGAGAAGACCCGCGAGCAAGGGTGCCCTGCGAGCCGATTGGGTCGAGTCCGCCGCGTAGCACCGAGTGAAACTGTCCATGGCGACAAAAAAGCTCAGCACGATCGAGAGCACCATCGGGATGATGGTACTCCAACCCCAGGTGCCGAATTCGAAATAGTCGATGGGCAAACTTTCGTGAAAGGCTGAAGGCTGACCACCCTCGAGCCACGCGATCGGTAGTCCGATGCACAAGAGGCCGAAAAAGATGAGCAGGGCTTGGATCCAATCGGTTTGGGTGATGGCCCTGAATCCACCCAGCGTTGTGTAAGCCACCACAATGCCTCCGGTGATCAACAGCGCCTCGCCGTAGGCGAGATCAAGCAGCATGGACACCACGCCAGCCGCCGCCGCGAGCTGTCCACCCGCATAGGCCAGAAAAGACAAAATGGTGGTGATCGTGGCGACGATTCGCGTTCGATGGTCAAAGGCTGACTCCATCAATTCAGGGTAAGTCAAGAATTGGTGTTCATCGCCGAGACGTTTCACGCGAGCAGCCATCAGGAGCCCAAAGAGCAGACATCCGGTGGCGAGGGCTGTGACGTACCAAATTGCAGAGATGCCCAGCGTATAAGCTCGGTTGACGGTAGCGACAATTGAGGCGCCGCCGATCCAGGAGGCAAACCATAGGACGGTCAGCGATGGCGTTTTCAGTGACCGCCCGCCCAAAAAGTAAACCTCAGTTGAGTCTTGCGTTCGCAGCGTGCGGATGCCAATCACGAGCAAGGCTGTGAAGTAAGCGGCCATGACCATGATGTCGGTAAATTCGAGCATGGGGCAAGGGTGAAGGAGCCCCAATCAAATGGCAAGCAGCATACAAAGGGGTAGCGCCGGTGCCGCCAACGTGGACAATAGGATCAACGGTTTTGGAGAGTATAGATGACATTTAAGGAGTCGCTTCGCTCGACATTCGTCGATCACTATTATCGAATGGACGGAGAGGCCACACGGTCTGAGTATTGGTGGTTCTTTCTGACGTATTGCCTTGCAACAATCCTGACGGGTGTTTTGGTGGCCATTGTTGCGCTGGTGACCGGGCTTGATTTGATGCTGTTAACGACGTGGGCGTCGATCCTTCTCCCGCTCGCGCTCGTGTCGCCGATGATTTCGCTTTGGGTGCGGCGGTGCCGTGCATTAGGCCAGTCTCCTGCGCAATCCATCGCCATTTTTGTCGGGTTATTTGCATTGTCGATGGTTGCCCCCTTGGGCGGAATGAATCCCATGGCCCTCGATCTGGGGGGATGGGGCAGGTGGCTTGATTATGTGTTTTATGCCGCATTGATCTATTCCATCTGGGTGGGTCTTCGCTCGCGTCGAGGGACGGCATCGCCGTCTGAGTGACCTGATGCAGACGGCGAGACCGATCGCGCCCGCATGATGAATCAAGGTTGCCCGAAGTCCCTGGAATGAATAGGTGTCACGGCGGCGCCTTGATTCGGAGAATGGGTGGCGACCCTTAATGTACCTACCGTACTCGGTTTGTCATCACGCGCCCGGTTGGGCGAGCGAAATCAGTCTGTGTTCACAGTGAGCCGTGAACCAAGAACCCGCGGCAAGGACCCTCAACCCAGCGTCGATCGCAAAGCCCTAGGCTCTAAGAGCTAAGAGCTAAGAGCTAAGAGCTAAGAGCTAAGAGTTAAGAGCTAAGAGTTAGGGGTCGGGACTGAAAGGCAGAGGCTAAGAGGGGATAGCACCCAAGCTGGCACATGGGTCACGCCATGAACGCCCAGCAGTGAGAACGCGGCAGCTCACATCGGGCGTCCAGAACGAAGCGAAAAACCGTCGAACGCGGGGCGAAACGTAACTCGGCAGAAAGAGGAGTGAATCTAATGGAGAACACACGCGCAGTGGCGGTGATTCTAGGCGTGGGGCCCATGAATGGTTTGGGCGCGGCACTTTGCCGGAGAATGGGTCAGGAAGGCCTCCATGTGATTGCTGCGGGCAGAACAGCGGACGCTCTGGATGGGGTGGTCAGTGCCTTGGCCTCCGAAGGTATCGCGGCCAGCGCCTTCGTCGCCGACGCCACCAAGGAAGCCGATGTAGTGGCATTGTTTGAGTATTCGCAAGCGGTTGGGCCGCTGTCGATCGCCATCTATAACGCGGGTAATAATCGACCAGGAAAAATAGTGGATATGGAGGCTGAATACTTCGAAGCCACTTGGCGCGTGGGCTGCTTTGGGGGTTTCCTATTCGGGCGACAAGCTGTGAAGACGTTTGGCGCTGAAGGCGGCACGTTGATCTTCACGGGTGCCAGCGCCTCACTTCGTGGTCGTGCTCAATTCGGCGCTTTCAATTCGGCCAAGGGCGCGCTTCGAAATTTAGCTCAGGCAATGGCCAAAGAATATGCGGGTGATGGTATTCACGTGGGCCATATCGTGATTGATGGCCCCATCAATGGCGATAAAATCACAGAGGGGTTTCCAGAATACGCTGAGCGGCTGGGCGAAGGTGGCATGATCAACCTAGAGCAAATCGCCGAGAGTTATGCCTTTTTGTATCGACAGCCGAGAACGGCGTGGACCTTCGAGTTAGATCTCCGCACATCGCAAGAACGGTGGTGAAGCCGTTCAATCAGCGACGAAGCCTTTCCAATTTCGCATGTACTGAATGAAGGTGTCACTTAAGCCTTCAGCTCGGAGGTGTGCTTCTGTCACGGGTAAGGCGGCCGGGGTGAAATCCGGGTTGGCCTTGAGTTGATTGGGGTAGTCATGGTGCAAGATGGCTGAACGACCCTGGATGACGAAATCGACGCCTGCATCCAGACATCGCGCGACATCCTCAGGTGTGCTGATCTTGCCTGCCACGCCCAACCGCGTTTCTTGTCTCGGGATGGCGCTGAAGATCTCCAGCAGGGGGGCCTCGCTCGAACCATCGGCGGGGGGCTTGAAGACATCCCATAGGGACATGTCAATGTATTCCAACTGATTCTGGCGAACGAGTTCAGCATAGAGGTCGGTGGC
>JALRJG010000217.1 GCA_023261215.1 Pseudomonadales bacterium
AATTTTCGGATGCTCATCTCCGGCTCTACGGCCATCCTGCGCTTTTACGGGTCGCAGAAGCCATTAATGGCGAAGATTTTGTGCCCTTCAACGAAGCGATTTGGATCAAGCATCCTTACCTTGGAGGCTCGGTCGCCTGGCACCAGGACGGCACCACACAGTGGCATCGACCCGATTTTGATGAGGACACGCACGGGTTTAACTTTATGGCGCAACTGTATGGCTGTGACGCAGCCAATGGCCTTTGGGTTTTACCAGGCTCTCACGTGGGACAGGCCGACATTCCTGCGCTCTGCGAAGCTTCGGGGTCTGAGCGGTTAACGGATGCCGTGCCGCTGATTTGCGCGCCCGGTGATGTCGCGATCTGCAATCGCCAAGCCGTCCATGGGAGCTTTGCGAACACGTCACCCAACCCTCGAGTCACCTTTAATTTTGGCTTCCATCGACGGAGCTCGGTCTTAGGGGTGAACGGTAATGGCATACATAGCGAAGAAGCCATCTATGACGACGCGCGCATTGCGGAGCGATCGAAGGTGATTGGGTACGCCATCAGTGCCCGTAAGGCTCGATTCCCCCAAGAAACGCCCTATGACTATTTGCCGCAGGCGGGTCAGCGGTTCGATTGGAATGATGATGCTCGGGCTGACATCAGCGATTACAACTTGCTTGATCTTGGAATTTAGCTAGTCAACACCGCCACCATGACGGATGGCATCTATCAGGCCTTCAGACCCAATAAAATCTACGATCTGTTCAATGCCCTCTCCCGTCTTCATATTGGTAAAGACAAATGGCCGATCTCCCCGCTGAACCCGCGCATCCCTCGCCATAATTTCTAGATCCGCCCCGACATGGGGCGCTAAGTCAATTTTGTTAATGATCAATAGGTCGGATTTGGTGATCCCTGGCCCGCCCTTCCTTGGAATCTTGTCGCCTGCGGAGACATCGATCACATAAAGTGTTAAGTCGGACAGTTCGGGACTGAAGGTCGCGGCAAGGTTATCACCGCCGCTTTCAATCATGATCAGATCCAGTCCAGGAAACTTTTGGTTTAAATCATCAACCGCAAGCAAATTCATGCTCGCGTCTTCTCTAATGGCAGTGTGAGGGCATCCACCGGTCTCTACGCCGACAATCCGATCTGGAGACAGCGCTTGGTTCTTCAGCAAAAAATCGGCGTCTTCTCTCGTGTAAATATCATTCGTAATCACGGCGACATTGGCACGATGTCGCAACGAAAGACAGAGTTGCTTCACGAGCGCAGTCTTTCCTGAACCGACTGGACCGCCGATCCCCATTCGCAGCGCTGGCTTTTTGGTCATAAGGCCTCCTTAGGATAAAAACAAACGAGGGGATTGATGTTCATGTTGGCTCGATAATAGAGCCAAGCCTGGAAGTGACGGCCCCCAGCGCGCCTCATCAAAATGCGGTACTTGCGTAGTCGCGATAATCTCGAACATTTGACTCATCACCCTATGCACTTGAAGTTGCCCCATAGGCAACAGCTTGGCGCTTGCCAAGCAAGCGTTTTCGAGCCAACTGAAGGCGTATGCTTGAACCATTGAAAGCTCTTCAATGTCCCACATTTTCGCCGCCCGAGCCCATTGCGTGACAAGTGCTTGAGGACCCTTAGGCGCTTCAAAGGCCTTTCTGCCCTCGTCTTCATCAAGAATTTTCTTCAGTGCAGCGCCCTGCCTCTGATCTTCTAACCACAATTCTTTCGTTTCGCGACTGGCTAGCATCAACTCATTCAGGCGTTCGATCTCGTGCGCATCCTGATCCGAGAACGCTTCTCGTAATCGCGCAAGTATTGGGAGTTCAGTTTGGCTAAGACCCGCCGAGTAGATGCCCCTCAGCCATTCAAAAACATCGGTTTCGTCGTTCAACAACCCGCTTTCGTGAGCACTCTCCAATCCCTGTGAGTGGGCAAAACTGCCAATGGGAAGCGCATTGCTTGCGAGTCGCAGCAATCTAAGGTTCATGATGATGGTGTTTGTAAGCGCCATCGATCGGCTCGAAGGGTGCTTCAATTTGAGTGGGCACAAGACCCAAGTGACGGACCATATCGTCGATGACATGATCACTTTCGTAGCGAAGCGATGTGGTTTCGATTTCCAGGGGCAAGTGCCGGTTCCCCAAGTGATAAGCGATGGGCAGCAACGCAGCCGCATCCCCTCGGACCTCTGATAACGATTGAGGCTTTGCATTCACTCGAACTCGTCGCCCATCGTCTCCGACCAAGATCATGCCGCCTCGCAACACGGTGCCATGGGGCAAGTAGACTTCCAGGGCTTGCCCTTCGGAGTCGAAGGCTTTGAATCGACTCTTCTTTCGCTGATCAAAATCGAGCCAGACTTCGGGTAACTCTTTTGCAGAGGATGAGGATTCAACTTGGTAACAAGACACCACCATAGCTCTTCACCTCAAAAAAGACTGTATCGCTGCGCCATGGGTAGCACAGACATAGGCTCACAGGTCAACACCTCACCATCAGCGCGGACAACGTAGGTTTCAGGATCAACGTCGATATTTGGCAACCAGCTATTGTGAACCATGTCTGCCTTGCGAACTTCCCGACAACCCGAGACAGCACTCAGCCTCTTAGTCAACTTGAGTGCGGCGAGAGAATCCCGCTCCACTGACAATTTTGAAACAAACAGCAGGGATGTTTGACCAGGCGCAGCACCATAGGCACCGAACATCGGACGATAATGAACAGGCTGCGGGGTTGGAATGGACGCGTTGGGATCCCCCATCGGCGCTGCGGCGATCATGCCCCCCTTTAAAATCATCGCGGGCTTAATTCCAAAAAACTCAGGACGCCAAAGCACCAGATCTGCGAGTTTTCCGGGTTCTATCGAACCCACCTCATGCGCAATGCCGTGGGTCAACGCCGGATTGATGGTGTACTTCGCAATGTAACGCTGGGCTCGACCATTGTCGTTGTGCACGCCCGGAACCAACAGGCCTCGCTGCACCTTCATTTTATGCGCTGTCTGCCATGTTCTGATAATCACCTCTCCGACCCGACCCATGGCTTGCGAATCAGAAGCAATCATCGAGAAGGCGCCCAGATCGTGCAGGATATCCTCCGCCGCGATGGTTTCTTTACGGATACGCGAGTCAGCGAATGCAACATCTTCAGGAATGTTGGGATCAAGGTGATGACACACCATCAACATATCTAAGTGCTCATCCACCGTATTGACCGTGTAGGGCCGCGTGGGGTTTGTCGATGAGGGCAAGACATTG
>JALRJG010000218.1 GCA_023261215.1 Pseudomonadales bacterium
CTCTTTATCTTGCTCTAATAATAAGTCAAAACAAGGAACTGAAACGATGTTTGCAAAAATTCCTTCTTCTTCTAACTTACAAGCAGTTTGTAAAGCTAACATTACTTCAGAACCACTTGCCATAATAGTAATATTTGCATTTTCTCTTTGTTTTGGCGCTTTGCGAAACACAACCCACAGTCGCCATCCACCATGCATGGCAGGATCCGGAGTGAAAGCGCGACGAGGTCCCGAGCTTGACTCAGCTTCGTGCCCCGAATGTTTGAAATCAAGCCTCAGCAGTCGGAGAGCCGTCGTTTCCCGCACATGTCGGACAAGTCTCTGGCGGTGAACGCTGGCCAGCGTCTACGTCGCGAAGCTCAGTTTTGACGCGCGTCACGCGCCGCTAGGGCTTAATAAACAACAAGGTGAATCGGTCTGTGTTGCCGGTCACGCTTTTACGACCGACTTCGTAACGCAATTCATCATCTGGGCGATAGTGCAGTGTGCTGTAGTCGACCAATTGAAAGCCGGCCTCTTGCACCTCTTTAATGATTAAAACGGGGTCCATTCGGCGCCAAACTTCTGCGTGATCCCCCTCCATATGGCGTCGAGTATGATCGATGATGCCGTAGGTGCCCCCTTTCTTTAAAGACTCAAAGACCGCTTGATTGAGGTTACGCCGACCGGTGGCCGTGAAGTTGTGCTGATTGCGAAACGTTAACACCATATCCAACTTTTTTACCCCAAAACTGAAAGCGGGTACGTCGGATTGTCTCGATCCCTCGGGACGGCTAAACCGGGCTCGATCGAAAGGAATCAGCGTCATATTTTCGAATCCAGCTTCACCTTCCAGTGCAGCGGCGGCACGCTCTGCGCCTATGGAGATGTAGAGCTTACCGTTGTCGTTCAAAACCGGCGCAAGAATGCGTGTGTACCATCCTCCACCTGGAAGCAGTTCGAGGACATGCATGTCTTCTTTCAGACCAAAAAAAGTTAACGTTTCCAGCGGTTTGCGGTTGGCATCTCGAACCCTATCGGCCTCAGGCCTACGCTCGTCCGCCACGGCGGCCTCGATTTTTTCGATTGTGCTCGAGTCCGTTTCCGCGTGTACTGGGGAAACGGTTGCCATCAGCCCTGTGGTGAGCCCCAAGATAAGCCCAGTGGCTAAAAGGTTTGTTCGCATCATGTTCGTACCCGAGTCAACATTGGAGCGCGTAGTTTAGGCAGCCAGACGGGCGAGGCGCAATGCTGACGTAGGTCGTTGTATGCTTGCAGAGACTGAAAAGGGGTGTGACCGATGAAATTAAGACAAATAGCGGTTGCGGCGAGCGATTTAGCGGCCCGTCGATCGGAGTTTATGGCGCTGGTCGGAGCCCGAGCCGACTTCGAGGACCCAGGCGTTGGAGAATTTGGTCTCACCAACAGCGTGATAGCGCTTGGAAATACCTTTTTTGAAATCGTATCTCCCGTTGCATCCGAGACGGCCGCAGGGCGCATGTTGACTCGACAGGGCGGAGATTGTGGCTATATGGTGCTCTTTCAAACCGATGATTTAGCGCCAGTCTCGCGGCGAATGGTTGATCTAAATCTCCGGAAGATCTGGGAAACGGAACGAACCGAGGTCTCTGCGTTCCATATCCATCCAAAAGATATCGGTGGGGCGATTGTGTCCATCGATGTGATGAGGCCGCCAGCCTCTTGGTTGTGGGGAGGGCCCAACTGGATAAATCAACGGGCTGACTGGGTAGGCGATATCCTGGCTGCGACGCTCTCGGTGGAAGATCCGAAGACGATGTCCCATCATTGGGCGAAGGTCCTAGATGTGCCTTGCCATGCGACCACTCACGGGTTCGAGCTTGCGCTTCAAGCGGATCAGAGGCTTTTGTTCGTTGAGGCAGATCAGCGTCCCGTGCCAGGGCTATGCGGCCTCTCGCTCGCGTGGATAGGGCCACGTGAGGCCAAACCGCCGTCGACTCAGTTTTGCGGTATTACGCTTGATTTCCGGTAGGCTGAGCCTACGCGGCGGCGCGCCCCTTAAGCGGGAATCACCTTAGGCCGTTAATTTGGCGGCGTGACTAGAAAGCGCGATTCCGCGTTTTGCTTGTCGTACTGCGTGGCGATCATGGCCGTTGGTGAGGTACACGAAACTCAGCTCAGATTGTGGATCTACCCAAGCAATTTGTCCTCCAGCGCCATTATGGCCGAAACTGTCTTCGCTGAGACCATAGCCAAAGCCTCTGAGTTGAGCGCCTTCGCCGCCCGCGATCACAATCCCTAAACCGCGGAGTATGGGGTGACCTTGAACTGGGTCCAGCAGGCCGTGCGTTCGGACTTTACGCGCCTCAATGATCGTGTGTTCTTGCCAGGGCATATTCAACCAGCGATCCCCGCCTGGACCATAACCAATCAATGATTGATACCAAAGCGCCAGCGTTGCCGCGCTCATAAATCCACCGCCACCGGGTATAGGAACAACCCGGATTTCCGGTTTATTGAAATTCGTCAGCGCTTCTTCAGTGACTTCGGTAACTGGCGGTTCGGGCAAGCCAAGCGCAGCATAGTCTTCCTTCGTCATGGCTTGACCACGATGTTCAACGTCGGCGACGCGATGGAGCTGATCGACAGGGCAGCCAACAAAGAGTTCGGGTAGCTGAAGCGGTTCTGCCAGCCGGGTGCGGACGAGATCGGCGAAGCCTTGCCCGGTCAGTCGCTCTAGGATCTCGGCAAGAACATACATTGAGGAACTGGGGTGATAGGTAAACATCGACCCCGGGGCCCAATCGAGTCGCCACTGAGCAAAGCGTGCATTGCGTCGATCAGGATCCCAGTAGTCCGTCGGACGAAAGGGTGCGTTTGGGAATCCCGCTGTGTGCGTTAAAAGATGGGCAATGGTCACGCGCTCTTTATCGTGAGTGCCGAACTGAGGGATGTACTGAACAACGGGATCGTCCAGTCCAATCTCGCCGGCTTCAAGAGCCATCCAAATGAGTGAGGAGGTGATGGCTTTAGTGCAAGAAAAGATGGGAAACAGTGTCTCTGATGTCGATTCGCCGATAGATTCAAACGCCACCAGTTTTCCCGATCGGGCAATGGCGAATTGGGCTGCAGGCAAGAGACCTTCGTCAATTTCTTGGTGCACGCGTGCGCGTAAAGCCTCGAGTGCGGCGAGACTGATGTTGGCTTCACTCGGTGTGATTTGTCCGTAACTCACGGGTATCTCCCTGGTCGGATGTGTTGGCTCGAGCAT
>JALRJG010000219.1 GCA_023261215.1 Pseudomonadales bacterium
ATCAGGGTTATTACGAATGTAACAAGCAGAAGGCCAACATCGTGTTTAGCCAGACAGAAATGTTTCTAAACTGCGCTGCCTTGGGGAATTGCAACCAAGATCTCGAGGAACTCGCGCAGACGGTGATGAGTCAGAATGCCATTGAGCGAATGGAGCCCACGGTTTTTTATCGTTCCATTGGCAAAGTCCGTTGGTATTGCGGACGCGACGAGACGTCTGCATCTAAAGTGTGCGTTCAACAGATGGTTTCTGTTGATCGGGAAATGGTAGAAATTGAACGACTGACCAATGATCCAAGCGTGGTGGACTTTATGCTGTCGCGTCAGATTCCTCATATTCACGTGCAGAAATTACTGCAACTCGATACTTAGTCGAAAGGGTCTTCTTTTGAGCCGAACGTTACTCCCACGCTCGTTTCCGCTAAAATCACCTGTCAACATTGAGCCTCGATCATTCAGAGCTTGATTCATTCAAAGCTCTTATTACTGAATTTTGGACTCTCCCCTTGAGCAACTTCCACTCAGATACCTTAGCCACACAAAATCTCAGAGCGATCTGGGACCGCCGAAAACGTGAACTTGGCATCACGCAGGTTGAGGCTGCGAAGGCGCTTGGTCTCACCCAGGGCGCACTCAGTCAGTATTTAAACGGTACGATCAAGCTGGCGCCACCGGCCATCATCAAGCTGGCAAGATATCTTGAGGTCGAACCCTCAGAGATCGATCCCGACATTGACAGCAACATGAAAAACGCTCTGGGCATCGATATTCGGTTCAACTTCAGCGATGCGACGAAAAAAATTGAACAGTACGGTTTCGTGGGTATCGACGCCGAGGTATTCGGGATCGTGGTCGACAACTATGCAGAGTTTACTTACCCAGATGCGGGGGCTGGAAAGTCTGCCATTGGGCGAATTCACCCAGGCGCTGTGATCGCTGTTATCGAAACCAAGAAGTTCAGGGAAGGCTATTTTCCTGCAATCGTCGAGAAGGATTGGAACTTCTGTCTTGTGCAAGAACATGGCCAGAAAAGTTTTTCAGTCCAGCTGGTCCCGAAGAATGAGACCGTGATTTATCAAGATTATGCGCAACATCTCACGGCGCTTTACTACCTGCTCCACTGATCGAAGGTAAAGAAGGCCTCCCGCCGAACACCTCCAGGCGAGCAAATAGATAAGAGAGGATTCTTTTATGCAGAGCCAAAGCGGCCGGTTGGCTATTTTTGATCTTGACGACACCTTGCTCGCGGGTGACAGCGACTATGCATGGGGCCAATTCCTGATCTCAGAGGGCGAGGTTGACGCCGAGCTGTACAGGGCTCGAAACGATGCCTTTTTTGCCGACTACAAGGCTGGCGAGCTCGATATTGAGGCATACCTCAAGTTCTCCTGCGAGCCTCTGACTCGAATCCCCATTGAACGATTGCACTTGTTGCAGAAGGCCTACATGGAACAGGTCATCGAACCAATGATTTTGCAAAAGGGTGTTCAACTCCTTGATCAGCACCGATCTCATGGAGATCACTTAATGATTAATACTGCAACGATCGATTTCGTTACCGCACCCATCGCTGAACGGTTAGGCGTCGATAGTTTGATCGCGCCCCGTGTTGAGTACCTTAATGGGCGCTATACGGGCCGGGTGGTTGGCACCGCCAGCTATCGCGATGGAAAAGTCGCACGCCTGAACGATTGGCTTCAAACGCACCCCTATGACCTTCGAACCAGCGCATTTTACTCCGACTCCCACAACGACCTTCCGCTTCTATCGCTCGTCGGAAACCCTTGCTGCGTCGATCCTGATGATCGCCTCAGAGCTGAAGCGAAGCAGCGGGGCTGGCCGATTCTTTCCTTGAGAGCCTGAGCACGCCCGCGCTTTGACAGAGCGAGTGGACATCGCGGCTGATTAACTTGCCGCAAACGCGAGGTCTAAATCGCGCGCTGCCTTCACGTCATCCAGCCTTTTGACCGGCATGTTGTGAGGCGCCGACTTGACGTATTCCGGGTTGTTAAGGGCTTCTTCTCGAATTTGAATCATGGCATCGATGAAACCATCCATTTCCTCTTTTGTTTCTGTCTCAGTGGGCTCAATCAACAGACATTCTGGGATTAGTAGAGGGAAATACGTCGTGGGTGCATGCAATCCAAAGTCTAAAAGTCGCTTGGCAAAATCCATTGCCGTCACACCCTGCGTTTTGGCTTCTTTTGACAGGGTGACGATGAATTCATGCGTGGCACGTCGATCAGGAAACGCCAACTCGAAGCCAGCGCTCTTGAGTCTGGCTGCCATGTAGTTCGCATTCAGCGTTGCATACTCGCCGACCCGACGCATCCCGTCTGCACCTAAGAGTCTTGAATAAGCGTAGGCTCGCAGCAGGATGCCCGCATTCCCCATATGGGCAGACAAGGGACCGATGGTGTCTGGTAAGTCGTGCTCATCCAACCATCTATAGAACGGCCCAGTTTCAGTCATTTCCTTACCCACAATGGGCGTTGGCAAAAAGGGTAATAACCGCGGACCCACACCTACCGGACCTGAGCCCGGCCCACCGCCACCGTGAGGCGTTGCGAACGTCTTATGCAAATTCATGTGCAGCACGTCAAACCCCATATCACCAGGACGCACCTGACCCAAGATCGCGTTTAAATTAGCGCCGTCGTAGTAAAGCAAGCCACCGGCTTGGTGAACGGCTTCGGCTATCTCAGGAATTTGTCGCTCAAAGACGCCGCAAGTCGACGGGTTCGTCATCATCAAGCCGGCGGTTTTTTCGCTTAGTGCCGCTTTGAGCGCATGCAGATCGACGTCACCCTCTGAAGTCACTGGAATTTCGCGGACCGTATAACCACACATCACCGCGGTCGCGGGATTGGTTCCATGCGCCGCTTCTGGCACTAGGATTTCCTGCCTTTCGTGATCCCCTCGCTTGTCATGATAGGCCCGTATCATCGCAACCCCTGCGAATTCTCCTTGCGCGCCAGCCATGGGCGTCAGAGATACGCCTTTCATACCCATCACCTCAGCGAGATCCTCCTGAAGCTCATAAAGACAAGATAGAAATCCCTGGCTCAACGCCTCAGGTGCGAGCGGATGCCTATTCAGGAACCCCGGAATGCTGGCTGCGCGATGCGCTCCCCGAGGGTTGTATTTCATGGTGCATGAACCAAGCGGGTAGAACTGCTTATCAATCGCGAAGTTCTTCGACGATAAATTCGTAT
>JALRJG010000021.1 GCA_023261215.1 Pseudomonadales bacterium
AGTCCTTCGTCGCGCAACAGTTGATGAATGGCGGCACCCACACCTGATCGTTCCCACGTCGTACCCCAGCGCGAAAACGATTCAATCGCTCGCATTTGCGCTTGCTCTGATTGCTTGAACTGTCCGAGCCATTGAAAGGATCTTTGAAAAAGTCGCGTCGATAAGGCGCTGATCACCGCGCTGGGATTTTTGGGACGCAGCATCGCCGTTAGAATGATGCTCAAATCCCTCGCGGTTTGTGTTTCAAAGATGCTGGTTTGCGCGAGATAAACGCTGGCAAGGCCGTAGGAAGAGAGTGCGGTTTGGATCAACTGCGCTTCCCGCCGGTTTCTCACGAGGATCGAGAGTTGCTCGGGCCTCAACCGCTCGTAATGGTCTGGATCTTGGCTGATTTGCAGCTGGACCTCGTTCGGGCCAGACAAGGCAGCGTTCAGCGACTGGGCCATGCGCTGAGCTTGCGCCACCTGGGCAATATATTGATTCGTTTCGGTTTCATGGTTCACCACAAACCAGCAGGGCGCGGCTGGCTTGTGATCCACTCTGATGCCGTCTGAACTCGCTCGAGGACTCGCTTTTGACCGGAAAAAGGTGATCGTCTCTTCTTTTGAAAAGGCGTGATCTCGTTGAAAGAGATGGTTGACGGCTTCGATTAAGCGCGCACTTGATCGCCAATTGGTATCAAGGTGGTGGGTAGGCAGGCTATCACCCGCTGCGCGAAGGTAAGTCTTGATGTCAGCGCCACGAAAGCGATAAATCGCCTGTTTAGGATCACCGATGAGAACAAGATGATGTGATGCCTGCTGTGCGTGAATCGTTCGGAAGAGTTGGTATTGAAGATCATCCGTATCTTGGAACTCATCAATCAATAGGATGGGGTACTGACTAGCCAGTCGCCCAGCGAGACGTTTAGACCGATCTAAAGCTTCGCTCACACGAGGAATGAGTTCATCGACGCCTAGCCTGCCGGACTCAAGGACCAGCCGTTCGCGCTCACGTTTGAACGCCGACCAAAGGGCTGAGAGGTGGCCAGATTGAAACGCATGAAACTGCTCGAACAGGACACTGAGATCTTCAAATTCGTCAAACAGGGGGTGCAGGGGCGTCTTGCCATTTTTTTTTGTGGCCTGGGTGAGCGCGGAGGATCGCCAGAGTTGCCAAAGCTCTGAGAAAGGCTCTAACTGCGCGGTGCGGCAAAATCGGCTCATCTCAAGGCGCCGGGTGAACGGTTTTCGGTTCCGCATTAGATCGCTTGCACCCAAGAGAGACTCAAGGTCTTCATCAAGCCACTGTTGCTTCGCTCTGCGCATCCTCGACTCGATCTCAATAGGTAGATGCCGGATGTGGGGTTCCGGCCTGACGCTCAGCGTTTGCCTCGAGATCAAGGGCTTCAAACGCGCGAGAAGCGTCGTTGGGCTCGCCCACAGGGTCTGGGCGACTTCCTGCTCAAGGGGTGAAAGCGTCGTAACATGCTGTCGAAAAAGGTCCTCAGCCAGTCGGAGAAGGTCGATCGATTGATCTGTTTCAATTTGCACATTGAGAGGCAAGCCCAGCTCGATGCTGTGATCTCGGAGAATCTGACTGCAAAAGCCATGAATGGTGTAGATGGGGGCTTCATCGAGAGACAGCGCGGCCTGCCTGAGTCGTATCAGATCACGCTTCACATCCGAAGACGCATCGATGCACGCTTGAATGGATTCATCAGTTGATGACCCTCGTTCAAATCCTACTTGGGCAGCCCGTAACAATTCTGTCACTCGTTGCTTCAGCTCGTGCGTGGCAGCTTGAGTGAAGGTCACCACGAGGATCTCAGAGAGTTCGAAGGCTTGCGCTTGCTGGGACCCTTGACCCAGCAGCAAACGCAGGATGAGTTGCATCAAGGTGTAGGTCTTGCCTGTTCCGGCGCTCGCTTCGATAAGATGTTGGCCGGGCGGTAGGGGCAGAAGGTTCACGCTTTACCCCAGGTAGCAAACAAGGCGGCCAGAAAAGGCTCGAGAAGGGTGCTCAGCCGCGGAATATCCGCGAGCGTCCCATCAATACGCGCCCAATAAGGGTCGCTTTTTTCATTGGGGCCATAAAATTGCCCATCCCACTGTTGTCTTGCCGCTTCCATGGCGCTGCTTATGTCCTTGCCTGATTGGATTGCGGAGAAGTAGGCCCAGGTCGACTCGATCGGAAGAAAGGCCGGCTGGGTTTGCGAGGCGTCATAAAGCTTGAGCAAGGGTGCGAGGGCATTTTTCGCGTCATCCGTCGATAGTGGCGACAGTTTGGACATTTTGATTTCGCCCGATTCCGCGCCCAGGAGCGTTCCAGGCAATTCGCTGCCAGAGGCGTGGAGGAGGAGATGGGCAATCCATGGTCGCATCAGTTGCCGTGCAGTCCAGCGGCCCGCTCGAACGTGGAGATGATCTGCATCTCGGATGCCTTGGCAGTTCAAGGTGATGGTTTTCTCGTCAATAAAACACGCGATCGGCTGCATCCGGCGGGTATCGCGGGCCTCAGCCGTCACTTTCTCGACCATCCTTTCAGCCACTCGAAGGGTGGTGGCGAGCTGACGCTCTCCCCACGGTCCCTCCAAGGCGCGACCTTGACTAACGAGTTGTTTGGTGAGTGTTTGCACCGAGAGGCCGGATAAGAGCGCATCAACACATTGATCAAGGACCAGATATCGATCGAGCGCATCAAATTCGAAGGGTTCACTTTCTTGCAAGGTTCGATCAAATATTCGGAGTCCGGCATCGAGACCCTCCTCGAAGAAGCTTTGACCGCTGTGTTGGGCAAACCGAATCAGGGCTTCCCCTTCGACATGATTATCGCCAGGCATCGAAGATGACGGAGGTATCGCCTCGATAGATTGCAAGGTAACCGGTGTCCACCAATGACCCTGGTAGGTTGTCAATTCGCCTGATCGGTATCGAGAAGAGAAGGGTTGCAGGGGGTGGTCCGTGATGTGCAGAACCTCGCCCATGGCTGCCATACAATCAATCAGCTCGGTCACCACCAAGCTGGGCGGGATCTCAGAATTATCCCGCTGATCTCGCCCCACGAATGACAGGCGCAGTTTTTTCTGTGTGGCATTAATGGCCTCGAGGAACAAATACCGATCGTCATCGCGAAGTGAGCGGTCGCCCAGCCGCCGAGGTGTGTTCTCGAGCAAATCGAACGACGGTCGATGTCGCGTCCTAGGAAAACTGTCGGCATTCAGGCCGAGGATGAACACGTGATCGAAAGGTATCGATCGCAAAGGAACGAGCGTCGCGAAGGTCACACCTCGCTGATGCATGTGCATCAATCCGCGGGGCTCGCCAAGCTTTTCATGAAACCAGGCAAGGACCCATTCGGAGGTCAGTGCGTCTTGAAAATCTGCTTCGATCAGCAGTCGCGACCACCGCTCAATGGCTTGAGTGATGGTTTGCGTTTCAGCAGCTTGCTCGATGGGAAGATCAAACCAGTCCGTCAACAGGCGATTGAGACGGTCGCTCCAAGACGAAACCGTACCAGATTGCGAGAGTGCGTCTCTGGTTCTCGTTAGTAGGTCGAGAAAGCCCAGGAACTTATCCAGGGTGTTTGCCTCCTCGCCAGGAATCCCTATGGCAGCGCTGCCAGCGATGAGTTCATCCTTTCTACCTGTCAAGAAGCCGGCAATGATTCGATCAAGTCCAAATTGCCACGTGAACTGATTCGTATCGGGTAACCCCCAACGGTCCTTTTTTTGCGCCCCATCCCACTCGAAGTGGATATTGGCGTCACCAATCCATCGCTCGATGAGTTGAATATCTGTGGGGGATAAATCGAAACGGCGTTGGATCCCATGATGCTGAAGCAAATCGATCACGCCGCTTGCGGTCAGCCTTGATGTGGGCAACGCCAAGAGCAACAAGTAGGTCGGCACGAGCGTCGAGTAGAGTATTTGACGCTGATCGGCAATGGTATAGGGGAGGCGATCGCTGAAAACACTGTGAATGTGCGACACATACTCATCGATGTCCGGCGCCATGACGAGGGTGTTGTCGAGCGCAGAATCGTCTGTCTCGACTAAGGTGAAGAGCTGATCCAGGAGCACCTCGCACTCTCTCAGTGGCCCATGGCAGCGATGGATTTCAATCGAGTCGTCGGCAGGCAGGGTTGCTTCGCCTTCTTGGACAGGACTGGCTGACTCAATGGTCGCCTCGAGAATCGATGCTTGCAGGCGACCCAGCGTTGTCTCGTTGGACTTTGAACTAAATTGTTCAACCGAATGGTCAGGCTCGTGCTGGGTGAGGCGTTCATGAAATTCCTGACCAAGACGACCCCAATGAGCGAGGAGTGGGTGTCCTGCGTCCAACAACAGAAGCTCAGGGTCGTAGCCCGCATCCATGGCTTTCGCGGCCTGCCGTGCTGAAGTCCGTTGCGTGATGAAATCGCCCCAATAGTGCTCACAAGGATTCAAAAAATAGAGAGTCACCGGTATGTGCCTGGCGAGTGCTTCAAACGCATCGAGCTGCATCGGCGCCAAGGTGCTGAGCCCAAAGAGGCTTAATCGCGCTGGCAACTGATGCATTGCATCGCTTTGGTTCAGGCGATCCAGCCATTGAACATGCAGCCTGGCGCGATGGTTTTCCGCCAGCAAAGGGTCAATTCGCGTGACTGATTGCCAGATCAGAGCCTGCCAGTCGGCATCAGGGTGGTTTACCGGTTGCTTACCCGCCTGCCATTCCAGCACCCAGTCAGGGCGATAAAGCAAATAGTTCTCAAAGACCGAACCCAGTTGTTGGGCCAATTCGAAGTCCCCGCGTTGTGATTTCGGTCTGGATGCTCTGAATTGCTCGAGAATCGGCGCCTGAATATGAGGCAGTGACTTAAGCACACGGATTGCAAGAGCGTCTCGATCCAAAGGCTCTTGGAAACGGCTTTGTAAAAGGGTTCGGTATTGCGCCCACAGATAGCTGGCGGGGAGCTCAAGTTGCAGGTTCGCGGCGATGCCTAGCTGATCGGCGACGCGTTGCCTGAGCCACTGGGCGATACCCAAGCTTTGAATCAGTATCGTCTCCGGGGTGAAGGGGGCAAGCGGTGAGCGAAGATCATCACAAAGGACGTTGGCAAGCACATGAAGGTCGTTGGATTGGACCAGTTTAAACATAGCTGAAAACAATCAAGGCGTAGGCTCGCATGAAGGAAGTATACCGGGCGCTGCTCAGCTGGTGAGTTTTTTCAGCGAATCATCGATCGGGCGCGGGGGGTGTTGTCATCTGTTGTTATCTGGGTGTCTGACTCGAAGTGTTGCGAAGGACAGCGGAAATCGTCTGTTGCCGGACTTTTGGAGCCGAGAACTGGTCTAGACGACCGGCCTTAGGCCAGTTTTTGGACCCGCGAGCAATTTCAGGTATTGCAGCGTGAACAAGAGACCAAAGCTGATTAGAATCGATGGTAACCTGCAGAGCAGTGAAGAGCCCCCTCACGTGAGTGATGACCAAAGAGATTCTGCACCATGAACATGAATAGCCCACGCCCAAACCCGTACGAACTCGACCTTGAGACCTTCAATGTGGCGGATCCTGCGCTTTTTCAGGCGGGATTAGAGGCGCCCTTTTTTGAGCGGTTGAGAGACGAAGCCCCGGTCCACTATTGCCCAGACAGCGCTTTCGGTCCTTATTGGTCGATCACCCGGTATCACGACATTATGGCGGTTGATAAGGATCACCAGCGGTTTTCATCTGCAGGCGGCATCACCATCGGAGGCGCGGGCGGTGCGCCCATGCCGGTCCAGGCACAGTCCGAGCCAGAATCAAGAGATCAAGTGCGCAAAAACTGGGATGGCTTCGGCATGTTTATCGCGATGGACCCCCCCAAGCATGATGTGCAGCGAGCGACGGTCACGGGTGTGGTCGCGCCCCCCAATCTGGCGTCTCTGGAGACTGTCATTCGATCGCGGGCAGCCGCGATTTTAGATGCACTGCCCCTTAATGAATCGTTTAATTGGGTTGATCGCGTCTCCATTGAGCTGACGACTCAGATGTTGGCGACGCTGTTTGACTTTCCATTTGAAGACCGTCGGAAACTGACGCGGTGGAGTGATGTAGCAACCACACCTCCCGGCATGGGGGTCAGTGAAACCCCTGAGGCGCGTCGGGCAGAGTTATTGGAGTGCCTGGCTTACTTTACGCAATTGTGGAACGAGCGTGCCAAGGCGAGACCCTCGAATGACTTGATTTCTATGCTAGCCCACGGTGAATCAACGAAGCATATGGCGCCACTCGAATTCTTGGGCAACCTTCTATTGCTGATTGTTGGCGGGAACGACACCACGCGGAACTCGATTTCAGGCGGTGTCCTCGCCATGAACGAGTACCCAGGTGAGTTAGACAAAATCAAGGCGGATCCGCGTTTGATCCCCAATATGGTCTCTGAGGTGATCCGGTGGCAAACACCGCTCGCACACATGCGGCGGACAACGACGGTGGATGTCGAATTGAATGGTCAATCGATCCGTGCTGGCGAAAAAGTGGTGATGTGGTATCTCTCCGGCAACCGAGATCCCAGGGCTATTGCACAGGCCGATGCTTTTCGCGTTGATCGAAGCAAGGCCAGGCAGCACCTGTCTTTTGGTTACGGCATCCATCGATGTATGGGCAATCGTCTTGCAGAGATGCAGCTCAGAGTCCTCTGGGAGGAAATCCTAAAACGCTTTGAGTTTATCGAGGTTGTTGCGCCGCCTGAGCGAACCTACTCCACGTTTATTCGCGGTTTTAAGTCGCTGGAAGTGACATTGCATCCACGTCATTGATCGAGGAATCGCAGCCGTTCTTCGAGCGGTCACAGGGAGACGGGGTCGCAAGATCCTGTGTTTGAAGGAAGAGTGGGTTGCGTTAGCCGTGACGATGAATGGGAACGAAATGATCGAGGCGGCTGGCGTCTGATCACCAGGAATCCCCGAGAAAAAGAGCAAGAAGACACGCAATGGAATCGCAGGTAACGGCGTAAAGAGAAGCACACAGAGAAGCCCAGAGAGGGATCCCTATGAAAGCCTGGACGATTACCGCGCTTCAATCAGAGTCACAACTTGAACAGGTCGCGGAAGGGGTGTTTGATTTCGATATACGTGCTGCTGAAGCGCTAGGGTTTATCCAGGACCCCGCCCATATCATGATGTTAGCCATCAGTACGGATCTTGTGGTGGGAATGGCCAGTGCGGTGCTGATTCGACACCCGGACAAGCACAACGAGTTGTGGGTCAACGAAGTCGGGGTGGGCGATCATTACCGAGGGCAGGGAATGGCTCCGGCCTTGCTCGAGGCACTGTTTGCTTGGGCTCGGGCGCACGAATGCGAAAATGTCTGGCTACTGATGGATGAAGGTAACATCCCTGCCGAGCGAAGTTATCGGAAGTTATCGCCCAGTTCAGAGCGGCGGGATACCGTCATGTTCGAGTGGTCGCTCAAACCCGCGGCCGATGAGTGACGTTGTTCGGGCTATGTGAGACGAGGCTTCTCGCCACACAGAGTGACCTTGGTCGAGTTATTGCGAATCAAGACTTGACGCATGGGCGAGCGATGAAAGCGGCAGGTCCGGCGTCCTGAGCCAAGATGAGAAAGTGTTTGAAGCCTTGAGTGATCAAACTGCGTCGCCGGGCCGGCTGGGTCAGTCAGGAACAAATTTGGCTTATTTAAGCCCGTGAGGCTGCATTGATAGGGTGTCGAACGTGTTGTGGAGGTGTTTTGTGAGAGATCGATTGAACAGAGCTCGCCAGCGAGTGATGGTCTTTGTCATGGTTATCGTTTGGAGTCTGCCCGTCACAGCCGAACTCTCGGAAATAGAGTCCCGTATTGCCGAACTCGCGCGTCAGCAAAAAGAGCCAGCGATTGCGCTGCTAGAGGAGGTGGTCAATATCAACAGTGGCACCATGAATCATGCTGGGGTCCGGGCCGTAGGCCAGGTGTTTGAGCGTGAACTGGCCGCGCTAGGGTTCGAAACGATTTGGCATGACATGCAGTCGGTTGATCGGGCAGGACACCTCTTTGCAGACTCAGGCGGTGAAGGATTTTGTCAGCTGTTGATTGGCCACCTAGATACGGTATTTGAAGCTTCAAGTCCGTTTCAGACGTTCGAGCGGTCGGGTGATCGCGCCACTGGCCCGGGTGTGAACGACATGAAAGGTGGCGATGTGGTCATGTTGTTTGCCCTCAAAGTTCTGAAATCGGTTGGGGTTCTCGATGAGGGTCGATATGTGGTGGCGCTCATCGGTGATGAAGAGAAGTCAGGCTCACCCAAGTCAGTCTCCCGAGGGCATTTGATCTCGGCCGCTGAGCAATGTGACGTGGCTCTGGGTTTCGAAATTGCCACCAGCCTAGATGCTGCGACCATCGCAAGACGAGGGTCGAGCGGTTGGTTCCTTACGGTCGAAGGAACTCGGGCGCATTCTTCAAATATTTTCAGTGAGGCGGTTGGCAGTGGCGCGATATTCGAGGCAGCCAGAATTCTTTCTGCGTTTCATGAGGAACTCACCGGGGAACCGAACTTAACGTTCAATCCAGGGGTCATCCTGGGCGGGACCGAAGTCAATTACGATCGCGCCCAGAATCGAGGCGAGACCTTCGGCAAGACGAACGTCGTGGCGAGTCGCGCTGTGGTCCAAGGCGGTCTTAGGACCTTAACTCGGGCGCAGGAGCTTTCAGCGAGAGAACGAATGAAACGTATCGTGACCCAAGGCAACTTACCTCAAACGTCAGCCGAGATTACCTTCAGTGAGGGCTATCCCTCGATGGCGCCAACCGCGGGAAACCAAGCCTTGCTCGAACAGCTCAGCCAGGTGAGTGTGGATCTTGGTTATGGACCGGTTGAGGCTTATGACCCCGGCAAGCGCGGTGCGGCCG
Organism: Pseudomonadales bacterium; assembly: GCA_023261215.1. Lineage (GTDB taxonomy): Bacteria > Pseudomonadota > Gammaproteobacteria > Pseudomonadales > Azotimanducaceae > UBA9926. The sequence goes on from JALRJG010000021.1 coordinate 8,847, forward strand.
ATGTCTCTTTTGTCGCCGATTATGTGGATGCCATTGATGGCATTGGCGCAGAGGGGACGGGGGCGCATTCTTTAGATGAATCGATCGATCTTGGAACCTTGCCGATGCTCATCGAGCGCGCTGCATTATTGATGTACCGTCTCGCTCGGAGTCGTGGGTTGCACTAGGGTCGCTAACCCGGCGGATCACAGCTTCTGAGAAAAGTGAATGCCGCCCGACTATGGACCAGCGCGCTTCAAGCCTCGGTGCGAAAGGGCCAAGGTGTAAGCTGATAGCGATCCGAGACGAGGCGCGGCGCGTGTCCACGATGCTTGTTCATAGAGCTCAGGCGTTGCGTGATCAACGGCAAAGCCGATGACGGATGACTGGGCTGGGGTGCTCACTCGAGCCAGCAGAGGACTGATGGCTGCGCACACAAAGAGCTCGGTGGAGCTAAGGCCCTGGATCTACTCGGTCACCATGCGTGAAATCGCGTCTTTGGTTGCTTGACTTGGCGCAGATTGAAAGAAGCTGGCACGAAGAGGGGTCACGGTAATGAATTCGTTGCTCAGCAACGAACGGTCACTCGATGGGGCATCTCTGGCCCCCGTCGCATACCCAGCGCGCCATTTACCCTCGGCAGTTTCGGCATAGTCGCTCCCAAGGATAGAGGACTCCGCCAGCGAGGCTTGGCGCACCCCCTTGGGCTTCTGAGTCGCGGGGAAATTAAGATTGATGAACTCGCCTGCAGACGGCAAAACACCTTTTTCCAATTGATCGGTCAAGAATTGGGCAGCCTTGGGTAGCGCCAACACGGTTGAAGGGAACTGCGATTCGAGCTCAGGCAGTTTGATCTCCGCAGAGATCGCGATGGCGGGAAACCCCTGCAGCACAGCCGTGACGGCGGCGCCCACTGTGCCGGATACCATGACATCAGCGCCAACATTCTGACCGAAATTGATCCCGGAGATCACGAGGTCTGGCGGCGCATCTTTCATCAGATGACCAAGGGCATATCGGACGGCGTCGGCAGGCCGACCCTCGACGCTCCAGACCCCGTGACCGTGCGATTGAACCATGATGCCTTGAGGCGAGATGCTGGTGCCGCTGCCGCTTTGATTGGATTCGGGTGCAATTAGGAACACCTGGTGTCCGGCATCCAGGAGCGTTGTTCGCATCGCTCGAATGCCCGGCGCGAGGTAACCGTCGTCATTGGTGAGCAAGATGCGCAATGGTTTGGCCGAGGCGCCCGTGGCGATCACACACGAAATCATGAGGACTGCTGTGAGGAGAAACGGCCGCAAGCTTCGGTGCATCATGTTGGGTTGTCTCGATGGGTCGGGTCGTCGCATTATGTCACCACTTGGGTTCTAAGGAGACCGTCATGAGTGAGTACCAAACGCTATCCCTTTCGCATGATCGAGGCGTGTGTCATGTCACCATCAGCAATCCCCCTGTGAATGTGATGACAGCGGAACTCTATCAGGACCTCGTTGCAGTCACCGAGGCCCTCGAGATGGATGACACGATCAAAGTGGTGGTCTTCCAGAGTGCTGATCCCGACTTTTTCATTGCGCATTTCGATGTTTCCCTCATTCTGACTTTCCCAGCCGATGGTCCAGCCGAGAAGGCGACCAAGCTGTCTCCCTTCCATGAGATGTGCGAGCGTGTGCGGACCATGCCCAAGGCAACGATCGTCAAAATGGCCGGTCGTGCGGGCGGCGGGGGTAATGAATTCGCGGCGTCGTGCGACATGCGGTTTGGGGTTAAAGGAAAAACCATCATCAACCAGATGGAGGTGCCTTTGGGCATTCTGCCAGGAGGCTCGGGCACGCAACGGCTCCCTAGGCTCGTGGGGCGTGGTCGTGCCATGGAGATTTGCCTCGGTGGCGATGATATCGATGCGCAAACGTGCGAAGCCTGGGGCTATCTCAACCGCACTTTTTCATCCGTAGAGGAGATGAGTGACTTTGTCGATGCCTTAGCCGCACGGATTGCGAGCTGGCCGGCAGAAGCGATCGCGCTTTGCAAGGCATCCATTAACAACGCGGAGCTACCCATCATGGAAGGCCTGCTTGAAGAGGCCTACTTGTTTCAGCAAACCTTGAGAACGGAGGGTGCACAGACCAACATGCGTCGGGCCATGGCCGCTGGCCTTCAGACTCGAGAGGGTGAATCCAGGATGGGACAACTGGCCCTCGAATTTCCCGAGCCCAATTGATCCGGGCGATGCAATGACTTTTCAAACGGGCGATGCCGAGGTCGATGCGATACTGAACCGTGCGTTGGCGGCAAGTCACGCATTAGACGTTGCAGATGGCATCGGCACCTTGCATTTAAGGCATTGGCCAGGACCCATTGGGGCAGAGCGTTTGCTCTTGTTCCACGGGGGGTCGGGATCTTGGTTGCACTGGATCAAGAATGTAGAGGTTTTGTCTGGGCAGTACGATGTTTGGACACTCGATCTGCCCGCTCTTGGCTGGTCAACAGATCAGGACAAACCCTATGAGGTGAGCCTTGCGGTTGAGCGAATCCTGTCCGTGATGAAGGCGCAGCCTGCCTTGCAATCGGTGCATTTGGTGGCTTTTTCTTGGGGCTGTGTTGCCGCTAGCTTGATCGCGACTCGAAAAAAGGATTGGGTGAAGTCCATTTTTCTTGTTGGCCCTGCGTCGCTTGGCGTAAGGAAAAGGCCAGCCGAGCGTCTGCCTCTGATTCGTCGTCATCGGGGCATGTCCCGTGAGGAAGTACTCTCCGCGCAGCGACAGAACTTAGAACTGTTGATGATTTCCCGTCCGGAGCGAGTGGATGCTTGCGCGGTCCATATCCAAGACATTAACCACCAGATGGCGAGATTTAACAGCGCGCAGTATTACGCCAGTACCCTCGTGATCGATCAAATCGGACATATCGATCGTCCGCTCAGCGTGATTTATGGTGATCAGGATGCGCCAGCCCTGCCCGACATCGAAGGCATCGGACAAGAAATGCGGATGCAAAATCCTGCGATGCGATTTGTGATTGTGCCCGATTGTGGTCACTGGCTGCAGTACGAACAACCCGAAGTCTTCCATCGGTACCTGTCTTTGCACCTGTCTTCGATGGATATGGGGGCGGGCACCTTTTAGAAAGGTTTGGACCGATTCACTGCGCTGTTAATAGGCGATATCGGAATGTTCAAAGCTGAAACCGCCTTGGGTCATGATGAGTCGATGGCGCGTGCCCTCAAGG
>JALRJG010000220.1 GCA_023261215.1 Pseudomonadales bacterium
CCTCCTGTTTTTGTTGTTGGCGTCCAGTCCCTTCGACCGTTCTCTGCCTTTCTACCCGGGTGAAGGGGCTGATCTGAACCCGCTGTTGCAAGACTTTGGGCTGATTGTGCATCCACCGCTTCTTTACATGGGTTACGTTGGGCTGTCTGTACCGTTCGCGTTTGCGATAGCGAGCCTTTGGTCGGGCTCAGTCGATCTAAGTTGGGCGAAATGGTCGAGGCCTTGGACGAATGTGGCATGGGCATTCCTGACAGCGGGCATCACGCTTGGCAGTTGGTGGGCCTACTACGAGCTGGGTTGGGGTGGTTGGTGGTTTTGGGACGCAGTAGAGAATGCCTCTTTTATGCCTTGGCTCTTGGCCACCGCGCTGGTCCATTCGCTAGCGGCCACTGAAAAAAGAGGCGTCTTCAAATCTTGGACATTGCTGCTGGCGATCAGCGGGTTCGCTTTTAGCCTGCTAGGGGCATTTTTGGTTCGCTCGGGCGTTCTCACCTCAGTTCACGCATTTGCGGTCGACCCGCAGCGAGGGCTTGCGATCCTCGCTTTCCTTGTCCCTGTGTTGGGCGGGTCGCTTGCGCTTTACGCCATCCGAGCGAGGTCGATCAAAACGTCTGCGGTCTTCGCTGTGACCGGCCGAGAGAGCTTTATTTTGGGTAATAACGTGCTCTTATCCGTTGCGGCGCTGATGATCCTGCTGGGAACCATTTACCCTTTGATCTATGAGGCGGCGACGGGCGGGTTGAAGATTTCCGTCGGGCCGCCGTATTTCAATGCGTTGTTTTTGCCTCTCGCAGGGCTCTTGCTCCTCATCCTCATGGTGGGTCACGAAACCCGGTGGCGGAAGACGGGACTTGCGCATCTATTCAAGGGGCAACGCTGGCAATGGCTCGTCTCGCTCGCAATCACGGGGGCTCTGCTAAGTTGGCTGGAATCCCCCTCGATTCCGCAGGCGCTGTTCGCATGGCTGAGCCTGAATGTGTTGGTTGGGTTGGCTAGACAATGGGGCGCGAGAGCACATTTGCGAGGTCGATGGAGAGCCCTTTTTGAGCAGAGTCCGTCTTACTACAGTATGTTGCTTGGGCACGTGGGGCTGGTCATCGCTGTGATTGGCATTGCTGCGACTTCGATCTCCAGTATCGAGCAAGACCTGCGGATGGCGCCGGGTGATGAAGTTCAAGTGGGTGACTACGCCATGCGACTGACGGGTGTTCGTGACGTTGAGGGTCCTAACTACACCGCTGAACGTGGGGAAGTCGTCGTGACCCGTGACGGGCAATTCGTCGCGAGACTATTCCCCGAGAAAAGACGCTACCACGCATCACAAATGGTGATGACCGAGGCCGCGATCGATGCGGGGCTGTCCCGGGATCTTTACGTGGCGTTGGGGGAACCCCTGGGTGCTGGTGCCTGGTCAGTGAGGATGCAGGTCAAGCCCTTGGTGCGTTGGATTTGGTTGGGTGGTGTCATGATCGCGCTCTCCGGTTTGGTGTCTTTGCTTGACTTGCGTTACCGCAAGCGAGCAATACAGCGCGCGCCAATGGCTAACGAGTCTCTCGCGCCTCTGAGCCAAGGACACTGACGTGGCCAAACAAAGTTTTTTGATTCCGCTTGCCATCTTTTTGGCCTTGGTTTTGATTCTCGGGCTGGGCTTCACGCTGGATGATCCCCACCGGTTGCCCTCAGTCCGAGTGGGACAGCCCTTTCCTGAATTTTCGTTGCCTGATTTGATCACGCCAGAGATTGATCGTACCGAGCGTGACTTCAAAGGCCCCGCCCTGGTGAACGTATGGGCAACCTGGTGCCCCACATGCTACGCCGAACATGAGGCGCTGAAGGTGATCGAGAAAACGGGCGTCAGGATTTTCGGGATCAACTACGCCGATGATGAAGACAAGGCCCGCACGTTTTTGAGTGACCTTGGAGACCCTTATGTGCTGAACGTGATAGATGCCAACGGGCGATTGGCGATAGACCTGGGGGTTTATGGCGCGCCAGAGACCTTCGTGATTGATCGTAAGGGACAGATTCTTTATCGGCATGTGGGCGCGGTAGACGCCCGCGTTTGGCGGGAGACGCTCGCGCCGATGATTCAATCTCTGGCGGGTGCTGGTAGTGGCTAACTTTTTCACACCGAGTCTTTTGGGCTTGATGATCCTAGTCAGCGGTGCCAGCGTGGCCAATACCGTCGAAGACTATACATTTGCAAATGACGCAATGCGCGACCGCTATCAGAATTTGATTGATGAACTGAGATGCCCTCAATGCTTGAACACGAACCTTGCCGGCTCGGACGCCATGATTGCCGCCAATTTGCGTCGCGAGGTGTACCGGATGGTGACAAGTGGTGAAACCGATGAGGCCATCAAATCATTTATGTATGAACGGTATGGGGATTTTATTCTCTATCGACCGAGGTTGATGCCCTCAACCTGGGTGCTTTGGCTGCTCCCAGGCTTTTTGCTGATCGTGGGTGTCTGGGTCTGGTGGGTCATGGCTCGGCTGCCCAGCGCGGCTTTGGATGATCAAATGCAAATGAGCGATACGGATTTGGCAGAGGTTGAGCGTCTGCTCGGCGAGCCGCATCGAGCCAATGACTCATGATGGTTTGGATGGGTTTTCTGTTCCTGATCGGTCTTGTGATCGTGGGTCTTTATGTTGCAATGATGAGGCTTCGCCGGATCAGCTTCCATGACGGCAAACTTGAAAGCCAGCGTGCGTTTCACCGAGCGCGTTTAGAAGAGCTTCCGCAGCTCATAGAAGAGGGCTTGGTCGAGCCAGAACAATCAGCAGCGATTGAGCGAGAATCGAAGCAAGATCTACTCCGCGAGTCGGATCAGATCGACGGGCAGTTACCGAGCGCAGAAGTCGCGCAGCCGAGTGGGTGGTCTCGCCTTTTGGTTGCGGTTGGTGTCTGCTTTTTGGCCCTGTTGGCATTCAGCGAATTAGGTGGTGGTCTGGGTCGGGTTCAGGACGTGCGATGGACTGAGGCCCTAGAGCAGCTTGACCTGACGTCACCAGGGGATGTTGAGCGTGCGCACAGCATGATGACTGCGTGGCTAGACGACGATCCAGACAATGAATCGTTGCGCATGTTCTTAGCCGAGTTATCGTTGAACTTAGGTCGTTATCAGGAGGCCGCAGATGGGTTTAGCGCGCTCAGCCGCCTCTACCCGGCGGATGG
>JALRJG010000221.1 GCA_023261215.1 Pseudomonadales bacterium
CGAACCTGGGTCTCAATATTCAGTGGGATGGTCGCGGCGGACGATCTCGAGGTAAACGCGAAAATAAGTGCAGGAAACGATCGCCGGAAATAGGTGATGGGCGACATTCCAACCATTAAAACCAGCAATCCGTGGACGCCAAACATGAGCGCGATCGCGAGATAGGACACCAGAATAAATTCGATCAAATTCAGGATGTCTTGACCGTTTGATGTGGCCGCGACTTTCGTCATCAACGCCAGGACGCCGTAGGGCGTTAGACTGATAACGAGCTTCACAAGGTGCATGACCAATTCTTGAACCACATCGACCCCTCGCTTGAGCGCCGCGCCTTGCTCAGGCGCCGCTTGACGGAGCTTGAGCCCCGCAATGCCGAGGAATATCGCGAAGATCACCACCGCAATCACGGACGTCGGCCGGTTCCCAGCAAGATCCGCAAAAATATTGGTGGGGAGGAAACTAAGCAGTAAAGAGGGGATCGAGAGATCAGCGACCGTGTCTTGGCGCGCAATCAATACTTCGGCTCGGGCCAATTCTCGCTCGCCCTGAACCAGCCCATCGGCCGACAAATCAAATCCGGCGGCGAGTAATGCACCCAAGGATGCCGCGATCATGGTGGTACCCAACAAGACGGCGAGCACGCTGCCCCCCAATTGCCCCAAGGTCGACAGCTGCTCGAGTCTGAGCACTGCAGCGGTCATCGCCACCAACACGAGCGGCATAATGATCATCTTGAGCAGATTCACGTAGGCGGACCCTACGAAATTGGTCCAATGGAGAACGGACTGGGATTGCTCTGGAATCAGAAACGCTTGCAAGCCAGACCCAAGCATGAGCCCCATGACCAGAGCGATCATGACCCGGGTGGATAGCACCCACCCTCTTCGCTCAAGGCTAACGAGCAGTACGACAAGACCCAGGAACACCACAAGCGACATCAACACCGGCTAACCCTCCAGATACTTCCTATGATGGCGCTTGTCTCGCAGCCCCTGCTCGAACAAACGCCTATCAACCGTCAAGATACCACGGGGACAACGCTGCGATCAGCTTTTTCAGCATCGCAGCGCAGAGGCCAGTGACTGTGACGGCTTGTATCTACCCTTCGCTGACCTTAGCAAGAATCGCATTGAAGGTTGCAGAGGGTCGCATCGCCTTTGAGGCGAGTGAGGGATTCGGCTGGTAATAACCCCCAACGTTTTGCGGAACACCCTGCGCGGCCAGTAATTCTTCATTGATCTTGGCTTCGTTCTCGATCAACTCTTTTGCGATCGCGGCAAAGGTTTCCTGCAAGTGAGGATCTCGTGACTGAGCAGCTGCAGCCTTGGCCCAATACAATGCCAGGTAGAAGTGACTGCCACGATTGTCGATTTCATTAACCTTGCGAGAAGGCGATTTGTTCTGTTCTAAAAACTCGGCGATCGCGGAGTTCAGCGTCTCGGCTAGGATGTCGGCTTTTTCATTATCAAAGGTCGCGGCCAAGTGTTCGAGTGAAGCACCCAAGGCCAGAAACTCACCCAGCGAATCCCATCGTAGATGACCTTCTTTCTCAAACTGCTGGACATGCTTCGGCGCTGAACCGCCAGCCCCTGTCTCAAACAGTCCGCCGCCATTAATGAGCGGCACGATCGAGAGCATCTTGGCGCTGGTTCCCAGCTCCAAAATCGGAAACAAATCGGTCAGATAATCTCGCAAGACGTTACCCGTTACCGATATCGTACTCTCCCCTCGTCTGATGCGTTCCAATGAAAATTGAGTGGCCTCGGCAGGCGCCATCACATGGTGCGTGATACCGTCCAAATCATACTGAGGCAGATATTCTTCGATCTTTTTAATCAGCTGCGCATCGTGGCCCCGATCGGCATCTAACCAAAAAACGATCGGCCATCCGGTGGCTTTAGCGCGATTCACGGCGAGTCGAACCCAATCTCGAATGGCGCCATCCTTGACCCGACAAAGACGCCAAATATCGCCCGACTCCACCTGGTGACTCAGATGGACCTGGCCGCTGGCATCCACAACAGAGACCGTGCCATTGGTCGGCATTTCGAAGGTGGTGTCGTGAGATCCGTATTCCTCAGCCTTCTGCGCCATCAGTCCAACGTTCGGTACCGAGCCCATCGTGGTAGGGTCATAGGCCCCGTGTGCCTGACAATCTTTGATCGTCTCTGCATAGACGCGCGCATAGCAACGATCAGGAATCACCGCCATCATGTCATGGAGTTCCCCATCGGGCCCCCACATCTGCCCAGATTCTCGGATCGCAGCGGGCATTGAAGCATCAATAATGATGTCGCTTGGCACATGAAGGTTGGTAATGCCTCGATCTGAATCCACCATGGCTTGGCCTGGCCCGTCACTCAAGCAACGATCGAGGGCAGATTTAATTTCTTTTTGTTGCGCTGCGGGCAATTGCACAATCTTCTCGTAGGCATCGCCAATCCCGTTGTTGGGGTCAACACCCAGGGATGCCAATACATCGCCATACTGTTCAAATACCGCGCCATAGTAGGCTCTCACCGCGTGACCAAACATGATGGGGTCTGAGACTTTCATCATGGTCGCTTTGAGATGGAGCGACCAAAGCACGCCCTGGGCTTTTGCCTCAGCGATGGTTTCTGACAAGAAAGCGTTCAGCGCCCTCTGACTCATGAACGCGGCATCCACCACTTCCCCTGCATCAACCTTGATGCCGGTTGCAAGCGTCGTCTTCTCCCCATCTTCGCCTTCGAACACGATGTCGAGTTGCGCTGCCTCATTCATGGTGACGGATTGCTCGGATCCATAGAAGTCGCCCGACGCCATATGTCTGACGCTGGATTTTGACTCTGTAGACCAAACGCCCATGCGATGCGGGTGTTTTTGTGCGTAATCTTTGACCGCCTTGGCTGCTCGTCGATCTGAATTCCCTTCTCGCAACACCGGATTCACGGCGCTGCCTTTCACTCGATCGTAACGGGCCTTGTTCTCTCGCTCTTCATCGGTCTTGGGTTCATCCACATAATCTGGCAACGCATAGCCTTGCGCTCGTAACTCTTCAATCGTGGCCTGCATTTGGGGATTCGAAGCCGAAATGTTCGGCAACTTGATGATATTGGCCTCTTTTTCTTGGGTGAGACGACCCAACTCAGCTAAGTGGTCAGGCACCCGTTGCTCAGGCGTTAGATAATCTGGGAAAGC
>JALRJG010000222.1 GCA_023261215.1 Pseudomonadales bacterium
GGATATCCGAGCCCGCAATAGAAATCGGTCATCCACTTCAATCGTGCGGGTGACCAGCTGGTGGCCGGCTTCAGTGGCCGCACATACCAAATAATCGCCCGATGTGTCATTCGCTTCCGTTCGGGTATCTGAAACCGTGAGAACAGCCAGCGAGAGCGACTCAGTACCTGATTCAGCCATGGTCAGTCAGTGCCTCCTTGGAACCGTCTTAACTTCATTCTATTCATTAACATCCTACGTATCTCACGCACAGCCGTTCTTCTGGCCGCATGTTTTAACCCGCGCCGGAGGCGCTAATTGTGACGTGTTTCTCATCACCCCAGCAAAACACGAGCGATTGACACCCCTCATAATCGGCTTTCTAGGTCATAATCGAGGTAGCCGTTCGACAGCGTTGCCTTTAACTCATCCGAAAGCGGGCGCTAAACCCTCGCGCTATGGCCCCGCATTCTAACCTTCCTCTTTAACGTTCGCGCATCGATCACTTCATCGCCAAAGCACGCCCCAAACCACAACCCGCACTCAATCAACAGGTCTGACGCTATTCACCCTTCCAATCAGGCGCACGCTTTTCCGCAAAAGCTTTCGGCCCTTCGACAAAGTCCTGGCTTTTGTACATTGCCTGAATTTGCTCGTAACGACCTTTGATCGCCGCTTCTAATGAGGCCTCACCCATGCCTTGCATTGCCGCTTGTTTACTGCCGCGGACAGAGAGGGGCGCACATTCTAAGATGAGTTCAGCCCAGCGATGAGCTGCCTCAAGCGCACCACCTTCCTTGACCACTTCATTGACAAAACCTAGTCGCTGGCCCTCGTCGCTGCTGACCCGCCGGCCAGTCAACAGCATCCCCATGGCTTGCTTCATACCGATTTCCCTGGGCAGACGATGGATGCCGCCGGCCAATGCCGCAAGGCCAACCCTCGGTTCAGGAAGCGCGAAAATCGCGTTTTCAGAGGCAATAATCAGATCGCAGGCGAGTGCAATTTCGAAGCCACCTCCCATCGCTAATCCATTCACAGCTGCAATCACCGGTTTCACGTTATCAAATCGAGACGTGAGGCCAGCAAACCCGGTGGCGGGCCCGCCCATCTTGCCACCACTCGCCTGGTATTTAAGATCATTACCGGCGCTGAACGCTTTATCTCCTGCACCTGTGATAATGGCGACCCATTGATCTGGATCTTGCACGAAGTCATCGAAAACCTCGGCAAGTTCAAAATTCGCTGGCGGATGCAACGCATTCATCACCTCGGGCCGATTAATCGTGACCTGCGTTAACCGCCCCTTTTTGACCACTTCGCAAAATTCGCCCATCGTCCACTCCCTGTCTGTCCTTAACTATGGTTCGATCTTCCTCTCAGCGCCTAGCTCACCACCCCTGCGCGCTCTTCATGTACTCGCAATGCAGGCAACCCGTTACGCCAGTCTCGAAACGCCGAATCAAGGAGGATCAGCGCCTCTAACGCGCAACCCTGCCTTCAGCGCTTGTCTATCAAAACGAATCAAAATCGCCGATGCGGCTCCGCTTTAATCAACGAATGACTTAACCCACGTCATCCGGTGACACCCCGCGCTATCCACTTTCGTGGGATCTGCAGCGCCCCAAACCGGCTAAGCATCCATCACACCAAAGGAAATCGCAAACAAGACAGGGGGCCCGGCATGCCCTAAAAGACCTCAAACTCTCATCGCGCCTCAGAGCGAATCGACTGCGCGGACCAATCTTGCCAGACCCTCTTCAAGCGTTGACCTCGGGCATCCGAAATTAAGCCGGATATATCCAGGGCCCTCGTACTCTTCACCTGCCGCAATGCCAAGGCCATATTCGGCAAAAAAATCGTGGGGGTTATCGAGTGCCAGTTCCCGAACATCAATCCAGGCAAGGTAAGTCGCCTGGGGCCTTTGAATCGAAAGTCCGGCTAAGCGCTCGACGACCTCACACACTCTGTCCCGATTCTCAGCCAGGTAATCGAGCAATTCGAGACGCCAAGATTCACATTCGGAAAGCGCTGCTTGTGTCGCCACAAACCCAAGCGTGTTCACATGGGCCATGATCCCCGCCCCTGCTTGCTCGAAGGTCTCGCGAAGAGTGGGGTTCTCAATCACCGCATAAGCACAGCCCAGACCTGCGAGGTTGAATGTTTTCGATGCCGCTTGAAAGGTGACAGTGCGGGCGGCAGCTTCTGCGCTGATGGACGCTAGCGGTGTGTGGCGACGTGCATCCAACAGCAGGTCGCAATGGATCTCATCCGAGCATATGACCACGTTGGCTTGCTCACAAACTCTGGCGATCTCTTCAAGCATCGGGCGATCCAACACTTTACCCACCGGGTTCATCGGATGCGACAACATCAGTAGATCAATGTTGTGCTTGCCGCTCAACACCGCTTTCAATTGATCAATGGGAAACGACCAGTCGTTGGCCGCGGTCATGGTCAGCCGCTGGACGTCACGCGACATATTGAGCGGTGCCTGAAGAAAAGGCGGGTAGGTCGGCACGGCCACAGCAACGGCGCGCCCAGGGCGGACAAACGCTCGAACCGCCTGATTCAATGCCGGCACCACCCCCGGAGAGAGCAAGATTGCCTCGGCATCCACCGACCATTGATAGTGCGACGATAACCAGTGTTGAATGACGTCTATGGTTGGTAAGGGCCGAGCATTGTAACCCAGCACTGGATGGGCCAGACGTTCCTGAATAGCCTGAAGAACCGGCTGAGGCGCGGCAAAATCCATATCGGCCACCCACATGGGAATCACATCCTGGCCGGCGTACTTCTCCCACTTCGAACTGATCGTGGCTCGACGATCAATCACTCGATCAAAGACACTCATCAAATAGGGCTCCCAATCTAGCCGCGTGAGTCTAGCGTATTTAGATGCACCCGGGCCTTTTACATCTGCCCGCAGTTGATTATTCTGCTTGCACCCTTTCGGAGGATCTTCTCATGGGATTTTTCACTCGAGCGCTGACATTGCCGGGCGCTGACCAAGCACTTCCTGGTCGCGATCAAACAATGCCGGTCGCCGCCCAACACTTTGTGCTCGGCACGCCCATGACCGCCCCTTTTCCCGACGGTTACGAAACAGCGCTCTTCGGTATGGGGTGCTTCTGGGGCGCCGAACGACAATTCTGGCAGATTGAAGGGGTTTACAGCACCGCTGTTGGCTATGCAGGC
>JALRJG010000223.1 GCA_023261215.1 Pseudomonadales bacterium
TGATAAAGAGCACGTGAAAATTGCTCTAGATATCAACCTACGCGAGCTTGCATTATCACGCCAAAGGGGGCCGTGCGGCTAGCCCTAGAGCCTAAAAAAATAGGGTTTTTTTGTTCATGGCTGGGTACCAGACAGCGCTTCAGTGTGTTAGCCGAGAATGCAGCACTGAGATGCATTGGGAGGCGAACAGCATCTGAGTCCCCAGCGACAGGCTCGTCACGCCTTTGCGCATCAGCCCTTTCTGAGTGTTTTTTGGCAAGGACAGCTGATCGGTCAGGATGAAGACCGCGCGCGCAAGCGGATCCATCTCTTGAATGGGCGCGCCTCTTGGATCTAACAGATATCCAGGCGTGTCCGTCGTCAACATCTGCACCCACTTCTCAAAGCTCGTGGCGCGCACAATGATCCCTGATGCGGCGCGCGCCTCAGCCTCTTTGGTGAGTCTCGCGCCAACGCTCAGCGCGTCCGCACACGACCCGAGGAGCATTGTTTCGGAGAGCCCGCCCAAGTCGCCAAGATCACGCCCGTCAAACGTGAGGATTCTGCTGAAGTCAGTGGATTGCTCAAAGACCAAGTGCAATCGGCTATTCTCGCGGTGCCCGTTTGCCACAAACAAAGCGTTCACGATCATGGCGGGAATGAACTCGACATGGGCTTCTCGGCCTACACTGGCCAAAAACCGGCTGGGCTCCACAGGCGTTCGCCGGCATTTCACGACAAAATCAAACACATACACCTCTTTAGCAGGGCGGATCGACCTCGATTATAAAACCGATTGGCTGCGCGCAAGCGAATTTAACGCCCTGAGCGCCCAACCCCACTCGACCTACTTCTGCGACGCCTGGCGTTGCGCAAAACCCAGCAAGCCATGGTGATACCGCATTGATGCGGCCCTTTTTCGCAACGCCAAAGAGAATCGCGGCTGACGGCTTACGGGACGCTTACGTGGCGCCACAGTAGAGGGAACTCGCGTTCACCGCTCAAACGAAGGTCCTCGGGCGAGCGTCCACAGACTTGACCCAAGCTACCCAAACGAGCCTATGATCGAGCACTTGACCTCGAGCTTTCACGTGCCGTCTGATCCGCCTCAACATCAACTCACTTGGTACAACCTCAGTAATGCGCTATGGATGGGGAGCTTCAGCATTCAACAACTGCTGGTGACGTGGATTTTGGTCGGCATCCTCCATGAACCTCCGGAAGTCGTTGGCATCGCCCAGCTCATCATCGGCATCCCCGGGCTGGCCTTCATGCTTTGGGGCGGCGTCATGGGTGACCGTGTCGATGGCCGACGACTATTGATTCAATCTCATCTGCTGAGCATCGTGCCGCCACTGGTGCTAGCCGCAGGTGTTTTTGTCGATGCACTGGGTTTTTGGATCCTGATTCTGACGGCCCTCGCAGCCAATCTGCTTAACAGCGTCTCGAACCCAGCACGCAATACCATTTTGAATCAAATCGCAGGCCAGAAACTGCAAATCGCCATCAGCATTTCCACGGGCATTGGTTCGATTGCGACCATGGCGGGTACTCGACTCGCCGGCGAAATTGATCGCTTCGGTCTCATCAACATCCTCCTAGTGCAAAGCGTCTTGTTCGCTATTGGTGCACTCTGCCTCCTTGGTTTGCGAGCAGCGAGTCAGCCTGTACCCTCGCAAACCCCATCGGGCTCTGAGAGCGCCCAGCGCTCTATGATTCAAACGATTCAAGACGGGTTGGTCTATGCGTGGCGGTTCAAGCTCGCGCGCGACATCATTGGCATGAATTTCGTCTCGAGCTTTTTTAACGCCGGGGCATGGTTTGTTGCGGTGCCTTTCATCGTTAATCGAATCTACGCTGGCGATGCCCTTCTTCTCGCTAACATCTCTGTGGTCTTCTACTTCGGCTCACTCCTAGCGAATTTTGGCTTGGTGAAATTCATGCCGATACGATTTTCGGGGCGCCTCTATTTGATCATGCAGCTCACAAGACTATTGGTCCTCAGTCTGATATGGATCGAACCCCCCATTTTTTGGTTTTGGATTGCCGCAGCCTACTGGGGTTTCAACATGGGCGTGACCACCACCATGTCTCGAGTGATTGTGCAGGAGGTCGCTGAGCCGGAATACCGTTCTCGGCTGATGTCGGTTTTCACACTTGCGCTGATGAGCTCGACGCCCATCGGCTCCTTGGTTCTGGGTTTTGTGATCAGCGCCTTTGGTGAGTTGAACGCGCTCATTCCCGGCATGGTGGTGTCGATCCTCATTTTTGGATTCGGACTTCGCTACTCACCACTCTGGCACTATGAAAGCCCGCAACCTGGCGAAGTCACCACCCAGGGTTAGCGCAGCCTCGACCGAGGTCAATCCAAACACCCAAAAAACATCAGCCAGAGCCCGGGACCTTTAACCAGAAAGAGCCCTCAGCCCCAAAGAGCCCTCAGCCAGAAAGAGCCTTCAGCCGCAAAGCCCCTTCTGCAAAAGAGAGCCTCAGACAATAGGGAGCATCAACAAAATAAAACGCCTTTAATTCCGCAACCCCGGGATTCGATAGAAAGCTCACGACCCCAACCGATCTGCAGTCGAAGAGGGTCAGCGTGGCCCACCATCGGACAGTCAAATCAATGACTTAATGCGACCTTCATGGTTGTCCACAAAAACTGTGGATAACTCTGAGGATAAATTCAAAATCTCGCGATTTTGCCCACAGAATCCGGGGAAATCGGCATTGGTCAATTTTTGACCAATTTCTTTTAAGTTGTTTTTAATCAACAGGTTACAAACACTTTTATCGAATTCACTTGGGAAATGAGAAGTAACTTCGAGCACTAGGGTCAGATGTGCATAAGTCACAAAAAAAAGCATGAAGATTCAAAAAAGATCTTAGAAAAAAATTCGAGACTAGACCCCAAACAAGTCAAGATTTGACCCGCCAGGTGCAGAAAAAAACCTCTACCAATCAATCGATTACAAGACAGCCTCGACGCCTATCTGGACCAGCCAAAGCCTCGACTCAAACAAATCAGACAACTTTTTTCACGACCTGACCTAGAAAAATGGGTCGGTAAAGTTTGGCCCACTCCCAAAGGAACACTGCTCGCCTCCCTGGAGCTTGCGCGGACGTTTGATTCGTCTGCGTATGACCCCGCTCCCGCCCAACAACCCATCGGTGATTCATTCGAGATCA
>JALRJG010000224.1 GCA_023261215.1 Pseudomonadales bacterium
GGTCGATATCGAAAATAAAATCCAAATGTTTGTCCACGCATCGCTCTGACATCAAATCCGAGAGGTTTTCAAACACCGAGATTAAATCAAACTCATGATGATCAACCTTGAATTGGCCTGCCTCGATCTTTGAAAAATCCAAGATGTCATTGATCACACCCAACAAGTGTTTTGATGAGGTTTGAATCTTGGAGAGGTAATCCGCCTGGCGCTCATTAAGATCCGTTTTGGCCAGCAAGGTGCTCATACCAATGATGGCGTTCATCGGCGTTCTGATCTCATGACTCATGTTGGCCAGGAAGTCAGACTTTGCCTGCATCGCTGCTTGCGCCTGCTCAGTCGCTTCGCTCAGCCTCGCGTTGTTTTCGGTCAGTTCGTCAAACAGTGCTTCTCGAGATTTTGCATTCAGCGATTCTCGAACCGATCGAAGCACGTCCGCATTTGGCCAAACGGCTCCGCAGTGCAAAAACATTTCCACTGTTTGACCAGGCTCAGTCATGCCCCGAAGCTCAACAGCCGCACTGTTGGACCTCACAGAATCAGGCCACGCTTGCGCGCGAACGGCCATGCCAAGCGTCATGTAACTCAAATGCTCGACGGTCGAGATCTCAACGCTTAGACGGTCGCTCGCCTGCATGCACAAGCGCAGCAAGCGAGACACTTCTGCGCATAGCTCAGTGACCCGATAATCGCTGACACGAGACAGCGTCAACGCCTGAAAGATATTACGCCGCAAATCGTAAATTTGACTATCTGAGTGAAGATCGAGGCTCGCGAGTTTCATTCAACACCCCGAACCATCAGGCAGCAAGCATCGTCATTTTGCGTTGAATACTGGGTCAACACTCGGCGCGCACTCTCTCGCAAACCGGTGACTCGATGCTTTGTCAGCGTACTGGAGACTTTGAACTCATCAATGCCATCCGTCGACAAAAAGAGTAGATCTCCGCGCTGAAGCCGACCCTCTTGGAGCATGGGCTTACCGAGGCGCTGCCCCACAATGCCCGGAATGGACACACCATGCCAAGCTTTTGCACCCACAAGTTCTGCCCGAGTATTGCCAACAGCCGCATAAACGAAGCGGCCTGTCTGCTCGTTAATACGAACCAGGCCGAGTGCAACACCCTCAGTCAAATAGAGCGATTCGTGTACCTGAGTGATTATGAGTTCCAAAGCCTCTGTGGTGTAATCCGCGATCACCATGGCCGCACTCGAGGCTGTCTTAAACGCGGTTTCGCCATGCCCGGTTGCATCAATAATGGCAAGAAGCCATTCATCATTTGCAGGCAGCATCAACGCCAGATCGCCGACAAACCGCGAGCCACCAAACCCTTTGCGACCGACCGCATACTCAAACCCACCGTTCGTACCCCCTTGAACACCAATCAGCTCGCTCATCTGAAAGGCCAGTCGCGAGGTGGCTAGAGGGTTGGTTTGAACCTTGACGAACTTTTCCGCGACCACTCTCAGCCCTTGATGGGTGTTCTCAATGGAAAAGTGATCACTCATGCGGCGCACACTGGGTAATCCTAGCCCCAACGTGCCTGATGCGCTGTACATATCTTCCATGGCCCGATCGATGTTTTGAATGCCCGGACCTTGATCTTCCGCGACGACCTTAATCTGCACGGCCCCCGCGCGCTCGAGTCGTTCAAGCTGCAAAGTGCCTTCCCTCGCGTACTTCAGAATATTCGTGCCGAGTTCAGAAAGCATGGTCACAATGCTCGAGCGATCAAGCTCGGACACGTCACTCAGGATGGAATGCCGACGCGCCAAGCCAAGACTAATGCGAAGATCCACATCACTGCGAATCAAAAACCGGGCGCGATGGGGCCCATGTTGATCCACTCGCTGCACGACTTGATTCACGTAGATGCCTCAATCTGATCAAGCGCCGTTTGTAGATCCCGAGCTACTAATAGCTCACTGAAATTGACGTCTGCTGCGACCAAGTAGGCGACGACACTGGGCCTCAAGCCCACCAGGCAAGGCTTCGCACCCAGAAGCTGTGCCATCCGGCCTGATTGGGCCAAATGGTCAAATTCAGCCGCTTCGAGCACCTGCACACCTGTTAGATCAAAGACCACGGCTCGTCTAGCGCCTTCGTCCAGCTCAACCAACATATTCCGCCTTAAGTCAGCTAACACATCGAGTGTTGCCTCCTGAGGCAGCGTCGCCACAAGGCAATTCGAAAAGACTGTGAGAGTGACGTTAAGGGTGTCCATACCGTCTTGGCTACGCCTATTAAAAGGTGGACTTACTGCTTCAAATTAATGCCGATCTGCGTCAGCGCGATTTCGAATGCGTCTTTTAAGGTTGCAGTCGTTCGCACTTCGCCGGTATTGATTCCCAGCTCAACAAGCGTCTTCGCAATAGCAGGGCTAATGCCAGAGATAATCGAATCACAACCCATGAGTTCAGTCGCTCGCGTCACTTTCAGCAACTGATTGGCCACCGCAGTATCGACGGTACTCACACCACTGATATCGAGAACGAAGACTTTGGCACCCGATTCGGCAATCTTGCTAAGGCTTTTTTCCATAATGTCTTGGGTGCGCGCAGTATCGATAATGCCAAGGAGGGGCAATAACAGAATGCCCTCCCAAATCGGCGTGACGGGCGTGGACATCTCCATCACCGACCGGCTCTGCTCAAAAATTTTAAAGTTTTTCAAGAGCGCGATTTCGTCGAGCGCCAGGTAAGTATCGAGGTCGATCAGCTTACCAATGGCGCGAGTCATTTCCTGCTTGTCAGACTGGCTTGCCTTACTTCCATGCACCATGCTCTGCAACGCATCTTCACTCACCGACATACCCGCGCAGTAAATATCGTTGGGCAGACCAATGGCCTCGTGAACACCACCGATTTGCCGCCGTGCCTCAAAGTACTCGAGATCGATACGCCCTTCGAAAAATCGTTCCCACAACTCTCGTTGTTTTTTCTTGACGCGTTCGAGATTGGCTGAGTTGTCACCGAAGAACAAAGCAAATTCTTCTTGCTTAACCAACCAGTCATAGAACTGATCGATCATCTCATCTAAGCGGTCGTTGACGATCTCGCCCGCCTTCTTGATCATCTGGATGTCGTAATCGCTGATTTCAAACTTCGCCAGCGTTAACAGCACTTGTTCTTGCGTCGATTCGCGAT
>JALRJG010000225.1 GCA_023261215.1 Pseudomonadales bacterium
CCGACGAGCCCTTCCACCCCTCACCCTGCCCTTTCCGTGTGAAGCCTGGGGTGAAAAGGTATCTCCTCCTTCTCCCTCGACAAGTGTGTGAGCAAAGATGCCCATGTTGACGCTCATGGGCGAGATGTTGAAAAGCGCAACCCCCACAAACATCCGCATGCGCGCAGGAGGGGGTGACTCTGTCTGCGTGTTCACCCTGACGATTCTCGTGCAGCGAGAGCCAAAGCCCTTTCTTCTTCTTTCTGGGCAAGATCGTCGCGGTCTCACCTGGCAGCAATCCGTAGACCGCAAACCGATGGTCTTCGGTCAGTCCATAGCCTTCATCTGCAAGGTCCGTGACCGCAGCAGTTCTCGGTTGTTTTTGACGTCTCGCCATAGCATCCCTGCCTAGCTGAGGGCCTCGATCCGCGGGACCGGTATTTTAAGGCATGTCGGCGCTATAAACACCGGTTGAAAGATAACGGTCACCTCGGTCGCAGATGATGGCGACAATGGTCGCATGCTCCACTTCCTGACTGATTCGCAGCGCTCCGACAATCGCGCCACCCGAGGACACGCCAGCGAATATTCCCTCCTCCCTGGCTAATCGCCGCATCATCGATTCGGCCTCGCGTTGATCGATATCTAGGATGCGATCAACGCGAGAGGGGTCATATATTTTTGGCAAATAAGCTTCTGGCCATCGCCGAATGCCCGGAATCGCCTGGCCTTCACTGGGTTGTAGACCAACAATTTGCACGCTGGGCTTCACGGATTTGAAGTACTTTGAAACACCCATAATGGTCCCCGTGGTTCCCATGGAGCTCACAAAATGGGTGATCTCCCCACGGGTTTGCTCAAAAATCTCGGGGCCAGTCGTCCCGTGATGAGCCACCGGGTTATCGGGATTGGCAAATTGATCGAGAACAATCCCCTCCCCACGGGCTTGCATTGCGAGCGCTAAATCTCTCGCACCCTCCATGCCCTCCTCTTGCGTGACCAATATGAGCTCAGCGCCGTAGGCGCGCATGGCCGCCTTACGCTCCTCACTCATGTGCGCCGGCATGATCAACTTCATCTTGTAGCCCTTTATCGCGGCGACCATCGCGAGCGCGATCCCAGTGTTTCCGCTGGTCGCCTCGATCAACACGTCGCCGGGAACGATTGATCCTTTGGTTTCAGCCTCGTGGATCATGCTCAGCGCCGGTCTGTCTTTCACGGATCCAGCCGGGTTGTTTCCCTCCAGTTTCGCCAAGATTGTGTTGGTTGTGGTACCTGGAAGTCGTTGAAGCTTGACCAGCGGCGTATGGCCTACGAACTGGTCGATGGTGGGGTAATCCATCAGCATTCTCGCACTCGAAAGGACGTCGGCCTCGCACTATATTGAAAAGTGCGAATAATGAACAATGCCCTATCAATCTAAGCTCATAACCGACCCCCTTATGTCATGTCTGAAGCGCCCAAGACCTTCAATGATCAACGGCTGAAACAGTCTCGATTCATCGCGAAAGGTGAAAGACTCATCGTTGAGGAACCGCCGCTCCTCGCGCTCTTGTACTGCTTGATGGAGAGCGCATCTGGCTCAGTGGTTGAAGGCGCCCGTGAGCCAACTTTAAGCGTCCAGCAGCAACACTGGGTTGAATCGCCCGCCGACCGCCAAGTTCCGCCCAGTTCGGCTCCCTCCAATTCATCAGCCGCTGAACAAGCGAACTCGTCGAACTCTACAACCGGGCATCGCGGCGATTTAGTGCAGAAAAGCCCGCTCAATAGGCTCAGCCAAGAGAATCAACCGCTGGCTGACCAAGGTCGGCATTGGATGCGTTATGGCTTGGTGCATTTCAGTACTTCGGCGACCGTTCAATCGCTTCAGCTCAGTTTTGATTTTCGAGAGCTCGTGACCCAGCTAAGCGGCTTAGTTGCACAAACCCTGCGGTTACCCGCGCGCTTTCAATGGGGCACTCTCGATACGGATGACGAAGGCAGGCAAATCAAAGCCATTTTTTTTGATCCGAGTACTTCTCGTACCGTAGAGACTGGCCATTGCGCAGTGGAAGGCTCAAATCATCGAGCTCAGCAACGGATTCGCAAATCCATCGATCTGTTCGTTAAGCACCCTTTACTGAACTCACTTATCGCCAAACAAATTGAGCACGCGGGCTTCCAACTTGGCGGTGCTCATGAAGCAACGGCGGTGCGCATCCAAGACAGAACGGATCATCCATTCAGGCGCAGGGCATCGGAGCGATCCGAGCATTCACAGGTTCTCTCTCTGATCGGCCCAAGCAGGGGTCGCAACATCGATGAGTACCTTACCTATGCTTTCAGCCAAGTGCAGAACTTCCTCGACTGCCTCGATCACCTCGATCCTCTAAAATCAGGCACCCGCCATACTCGCCAAAGATGCCTGTTCTTTGGCCCAAGAGAGCTCAATGCAATGCGCCTCACCAGCAGTCTCCGGAAAGAGGGCATACGGGTTCGGCTAGCCCAAGATGAGGACTATCACCCAACCCTCTCGGCTCAAGACATCGTATTGATGAACGCACTCAATGCCAGCACCACTGAATGGCCTTCGGCGTTCGAAAAGCTCATCCTCCAACACCCGAAGGTCTGGATCATTCGGCCAGCGCTAGCTTCAGCGAGCGCAGCCCTCGACCTTCTGGCGAGGCAGAGGCGAGAAACCTTACCCAAGATCACCTTCATTGAGAACCTAGACGGGGCCTCTCCGGGACGCCTCCGGCAGGTGGTCGAGGCAGCGCGCGAATCCAATGAATTAACGACACAGCGGATCCAGAGACCGCGTTACCAAATGGGCAACCTCGAGCGACGAGTGCTTGCGCGTTATGTGGGCGGGATCTCAATAGCTTTAGCCGCCAAAGACGTGGGTCGGATAGAGTCCCTGCTCCACCAAATGGCCGGATGGCTGGGCCTCGCGGACGACAATTCGCTCCCCCAGGGCTTCAGGGAAGACGTTGTCTCACTCTATCGTCGTTCTGATCGGAGCAACGAAGCGCTTTTGCGTCTGGTTCTGGTCGGTGCAAGCTGGGTTGCTCTAAGCGGGTTCATGTCTGACCCGGTGCATCAGGCGTGAGTCCGAATAGGCACCCATTCATGGGTCAAACGATGATGTAGGCGCTCGCCTAACTGATGCTTTTCAT
>JALRJG010000226.1 GCA_023261215.1 Pseudomonadales bacterium
AATCGACGCAGTTTTATGCGGAGGACATCAAGGCGGCGATGGGTGAGCACCTAAATGCCGTCTTCGATAAGGATGGCCACTTTCGCCTGACTGATGATGTGACCGAAGAAGCATTGGTCATGACCTTTATGGAGATCCATGACCCCGTGCGCCAGATGGATGGCGACACCTACTTTGCGTGTACCGATTTCCACCCTGTGGGTGAAGAGGCCAAGGTCTATGATATTGATTTTTGGCTGCAACCGACGGATGGCGAATTGAAAGTGGTCCGAACCAAGGTCCACAAAGAGCCGCGTCGATCGCTTTTTGGCTGGTACAAGCATCCCCGATACACCTTCGTTGGCAACGACATCGAGTACCTTTACGAGGATTAACTTGGCGGAAAAGTGAAGTAACCGCCTGTAGTTACCGTTTGCTCAACCGACCTGTTGTCTTGCTAACTTTTCGAAGTCTCGCAGCAAAAAGGGGCTCAGAAACAAAAGGGGCATCTCTGCCTCATGAAAATAGACCGTGAAAACGGCGTTGCAGGCGGAGATGCCTCAGTCAAATTGTCCTCCCGGCTAGCCACAATGAGAGCGTCCGCTTAAGATCTTGAAACAAGTGGTTCATGCCCTCGACGGAGACCTTCATGCCTATCAGTGTACTTGGGTTCTATGGCGCACTTGCGCTCTGGCTCGTGCTCATAGTTCAAAGCCTCTCAAATCCGGAACGTCGAGGCTGGGCTGCCGCCTTTGGCTTGGGCTTACTGCTTTTTTTAAACGGTCGTTATGTCATCGAGGGGATTCCCTCGGGTATCGCCTTCTTTGTGAGTTTGTATGACGCGTTCGACAATCTAGGGTTGTCTGCAGGCCAAGCCCCTGCCGCGATGGCAACGTGTGCGGGTAATGCCTGTTCACTTTGGGGCGAGACCTTTCTCTTGCATCAATCTTGGGGTGTGGCGTTTTTTGAGCGGTTTCTGGATGCACCCAGCGTGCGGACTAACGCGCTGTACGTGCATTTGATCGCAAACTCAATGGTCTTCATTTTGTTCCACATCCAAATCTTCTGGCCGGGCCGTGGCGGCCAGCGTCAGCACGCCTGGCTGGGTCGATTGAGCATGCTGCTGCTCACCGTGGGCACTGTGGCTGCTCTGTATCTCGCAAGCGAGCACGATGCTGTTGGCGCCTATGGTGGTGTCTTGGCGGAATGGGGCTTTTGGTCCATGTCGCTGTGCGTCTATGGGGCGGCGCTGATGGGCTGGCGGTATGCTCGCCTGGGTGACTGGACACAGCATCGAATTTGGATGATTCGTTTTGCGGGCGCGATGTACGGGGCGTTTTGGCTATTCCGGTTCATGCTGATTGTCACCGGTCCGCTGTTTCGTGAGTGGGAATCCGTGAGTTTGCTGCTGTCGATTTGGCTTTCTGCACCCTTGGGGTTGGTGATTGCTGATCGGCTAAGACAGGCTTGGGATGCGCGAAACGACGCGATCGTGCTCGAGCGATAGGGAGCTGCCGGAAGGGTCCTGAGCTCAGGTTATCCTGGCGTAGGAGGCCAGATCCTGCGAAGTCATGGGTCTTAAACCGAACGCCGTCCAATGAGAAGAAAGCCAAGGAGGCGCTTGTATGCCGTCGCATCAAGGAGAGCATGTTAGGCCGATGACGGTCGCAGGGTTGATGCGGCAGGCGGCGCGTTACAACGCACACCAAACCGCGGTCATGCATGCTGGGCGAGAACTCTCCTTTATCGATGCCTATGAGCGCGGTATCCGCATGGCCAATGGGCTACTTGCGCTGGGCCTGAATCCCGGGGATCGTATCGCGGTTTTGGAAGACAACAGTCTTGAGTCCCAAGACATGTTTTTGGGTGCCGCGCTCGCCGGTTTAGTTCGCGTGCCGCTCTATGCGCGAAACGCCATGGCGAGCCATGTGCACATGGTCTCCCACACAGGCTGCAAAGGAATCGTGGTCAGCGCCAATTACCTTGAAGAAGCCAAATCACTCATAGCAGAGGTTCCGGCGATAACGGTGCTGCTTTGTCGTGACGACCGGTATGAGCCTTGGTTGGCAAGCCAGTCGACAAAAGACCCCAATATCTCAATTCAAGAGGATGATTGGTTCATTATTCGACATACCGGTGGAACGACCGGCAAGCCCAAGGGCGTGGCGTACAGCCACCGCACGTGGATCGATGCCGGTCGCGATTGGTTTTACAACTTCCCGCCTATGGAGCCAGGCGATGTCTGCCTCCATGTCGGTCCGATTTCTCACGGGAGTGGCTACCTTTACACCCCAGCTTGGCTCGCCGGATGTGCCAATCATTTGATGTCAGCTTTTAACCCTGAGGCCGTGCTTCGGGCCATGGCCGAAGGCAAAGGCAGTTACATGTTCATGGTGCCGTCCATGTTGAATCAAATCGTGCGGCATCCGCTCGCCAGATCGCTCGATTACCCGAAGTTGAAAGTGATTCAGATTGGTGGCGCACCGATTGCTGATGAAACCGCATTGATGGGCCGCGAAGTCTTTGGCGATGTGTTGTATCAAGGCTTTGGTCAGACCGAGGCGTTGCCTGTGTGCATGATGGGTCCAACCGAGTGGTTCTCGGCCGTTGAGGGCTCGGAACCGCTCCGGTCGGCAGGCCGCGTGCTGCCTTATGCGTACCTTGAAATTCGTGATCCGGAAGCGCCAATGAATGAGGTGGCGCTGGGTGGAGAAGGGGAGATTGCGATTCGCTGTGATGGGCAAATGCTGGGATTTTGGGACAACGATGAGGCCACCCAGGAACGAGTCACCGAGGATGGATTCGTGTTGACTGGTGACATTGGCCGCATCGATGGCAACGGCTATTTGTATGTTTTGGACCGCAAAGACGACATGATCATTTCCGGCGGATTCAATATTTGGCCCGCGGAACTCGAGAACGTCATTCTGGACCACCCTGGTGTTGAAGAAGTGGCCGTATTTGCAGCGCCAAGCAGCGATTGGGGCGAGACCCCGGTCGCGGTGTGTGTGGTGGCCGATCCTGCTGTGTTCACTCAAGAGGAAATTATCGAGCGCTGCAAGACGGCGCTGGGTTCCTACAAGAAGCCAAGTCAAGTGCTGTTTCAAACGGAACCCTTGCCAAAGAGTCCGGTGGGCAAGG
>JALRJG010000227.1 GCA_023261215.1 Pseudomonadales bacterium
GTCTAGCCTAGACCCCAATTTATTTGAATGAGCGCAGGAAGATCTGCGAGCGAGCGACCATCTCGAAGTCATAGGATGACTGATCGTCAGCGCCTAGTTTAGATGTAAAAGAAGGGCCTCACGATCGAAGAATCGCGCGTCTTTGGGATTGGGCATCGCGGTTTCGGCGAATCAGCCTTGCATCTCGCCTTCAATCAGCACCATCGTTAAGTGAACCCACGCCAGAAAGGCTCGCTTAATGAACCTTGATTATAGCCGCCGCTCTATCAAATCACTGCGCAGTCAGCTCGGCTCAAATTCAGCGACGGCACACCAAGGCCTTAGGAGCTATCTGCGAAGAACTCCGCAGCGCATCTTCGGCGAAAGACGCCGTCCCCCTCAAGCTCCTAGCCAACCTTGCCATTTATTGCCGCCACTTCCGATTAAGCGCTGCGATAATCGAATTGAAGGAGGCTGTGGTGGTATTTGCACTGATTCCCACGCCGAAGTGCTTTTGCCCTTCGCCGTCGCTCAACGCAATGATGCTGATCGCTTTGGCATTACTGCCCTCATTCATGGCGTACTCTTGGTAGTCCACCACGTTGAGTGCTTCATTGATCGATTGGGATAGCGCCGCAACAAAGGCATCAATAGGCCCAGACCCTTCGCCACTGATTTGCATCTCGCTCTCGGAAATTTTGATGACCGCCTGGCAGGTCTCTCGATCCGCGCCAGTGCTCTTCACCTCATAGCTCAGGAGCTGATAAGGCCCTGGCACTTCGACCATTTCACTCACAAAGGTCGACCAGATCATATCTGCCTTAAGCTCACCGCCATCTTGTTCTGAGACCCGCTGGATGATCGGCGACAACTCAACCAGGAGTTCACGAGGCAGATGCACGCCGAAATAATTCTCCAGAATAAAGGCCACACCGCCCTTGCCAGACTGACTATTGACCCGCACGGTTTCACGATAAGAGCCGCCCACATCGGCGGGATCAATGGGCAAGTACGGCACTTCCCAGGCGCCATCGGAGCCTGATTCCACATAGGCCATTCCCTTGCGGATTGCATCTTGGTGCGAGCCTGAGAACGCCGTAAAGACCAAATCACCGGCGTAAGGCTGACGTACGTGAATAGGAATCTTGGTGCAGGACTCAGAGACCTCTACGATACGAGGCATATCTGACAAGTAGAGTTCTGGATCAACACCTTGGGAGAACAGATTCATCGCCATGGTGATGACATCACAGTTGCCCGTGCGCTCACCATTGCCGAACAACGTGCCTTCAATGCGTTCAGCGCCAGCCATCAAGCCCAATTCAGAGGCAGCCACCCCGGTGCCCCGATCGTTATGAGTATGGAGGCTGATAATCGCTTGGTCTCGGTTGGGTAACCTTTTAATGAAGTACTCGATTTGATCCGCATAAATGTTGGGCGTTGCCATTTCAACGGTCGAAGGCAAATTCAAAATCACTTTCTCATCGCCCGTGGGCGCCCAAACCGCCATCACTGCGGCGCAAATATCCACCGCAAAGTCCATTTCCGTCGCGGTAAAACTCTCGGGAGAATATTCCAGAACCACTTCAGTGCCTGAAGCGACAAGCTCTCGGGTATTCGCCTTCACGATTTCCGTCGCATCGGTCGCGAGCTTAATGATCTCTTCTTGCGACATGCCAAACACTACTCGACGCTGCAGCGTCGACGTGGAATTGTAGAGATGAAAAATCACCCTCGGCGCGCCTGCCACAGCCTCACATGTTCGCTTGATGAGTTCCTCTCTTGCCTGACAGAGCACCTGAATGGTCACATCGCTAGGAATCAAGTCCTCATCAATGATCTTTCGAACAAAATCAAAATCGGTTTGCGAGGCTGCAGGAAAGCCGACCTCGATTTCTTTGAACCCGACATCGACCAACAAGTCGTAAAGCCGTTGTTTCTCTTCGGGCGACATGGGCTCAATCAGCGCTTGATTGCCATCTCGAAGGTCTACGCTGCACCACTTAGGCGCCGTCTTGATTTCTTGGTCGGGCCAGGTCCGATCTTTCAAGTCAATTTTGGGGAAGGGTTTGTACTTCTGAAACGGCATGACCTTTCGATGGGCGGTCTCTGCGTCTGATGGTTGAATGCTCATGATAATTTCTCTGCTACAAGTAAACGTCGCCTCGGTAGAGGCCCAGATCGCTGTAGGAATTGGTAACGGCCGCCTACAACGGCAGTCGTAGTAGCAAAAGGCGGCCAGTCAGCAGAGCTGAAGCCTGTAGAGAAGCAAAAAATACTGAAGTTGCGCTGTTCATGGGCCAGGTATCTTGGACTCGGTACGATTCCGTATTCACCATTTGGTTAAGCGGCGATTACTATACCCCGGTCGTTGAGGCCTGCCAAGGCCGACTCGGCGCGCCATGGAGAGGCCTTCGACGACCTCTATTCACACGGCTTAGGTTGTCGTGGGGCGTCACATCGCTCTTGTATCGTCTTCTTGACTCAATTCGTCCTATAGAGTTCGCATGATCACGTGATCCTCGTCCGAACTTCAAGGATCGATTGCCTCTAATTCCCGCTTGAACCGTCGCCCATTGTCCACATAGTGCGCAGCACTTGCTCTTAATCCCGCCATCTGCTCCTCGCTCAAGGTTCGGACGACTTTCCCGGGGGAGCCCATCACAAGTGACCCATCTGGGATCTCTTTGCCCTCTGGAATGAGGGCATTGGCGCCAATTAAACACCCCTTACCAATCTTCGCACCGTTCAACACCACCGCATTGATTCCGATCAGCGACCCTTCACCGATGGTACAGCCATGTAACATCACTTGATGCCCAACCGTGACGTTCGGGCCCACATTGAGCGGCGAGCCAGGGTCAACATGGAGCACTGAACCGTCCTGAATATTACTGTTTTCACCAATCACGATATCGTCACCATCGCCCCTTAAGACGGCGTTGAACCAAATGCTGACCCCAGCTGCAAGCTTCACGCGGCCAATAACCGATGCATTCTCAGCAACCCAAGTATCCTCGTGGCATTCGGGTATCCATTGCCCTAAACGATAAATCAAACCTACTCTCCTTCTTAACCGCCCGGTGCCGGCAATCCATCGATCGATCCACCTGAGCCTTTTCTATTACCCTTCAACAAC
>JALRJG010000228.1 GCA_023261215.1 Pseudomonadales bacterium
AGCAGTTACGCTCGGGGGTGACCACACGAACATCTTGCATAACTGGCACCGCAGACAGCACATCCGCTTCAACATAATCGACTTGCCTCGCAGCCGCTGGCAACGCAGTCAAAATGAATAAGCAACTGACTAACTTTTTCATGGAACGTTCTCCTCAATGCCTTTGAACCATGAAGACACTTTATCGATCGCAAACTGAATCAGGACTGAATCAGCAAGACTGGGTGGGCCAGAAGAAATGCCAAGCACCCCAACCCGTTATCCGAGCGGCTGAACCCGAAGAAGCATGAACCACTCAATACTGAAAGTTAACGCTGCTCGCGGCTTTGCGCTGGGGCATTGCTGGCGCGACCAGACAATCTCTGATCGATGCGCTCGATGCAATGGTCTCGACCCAGGGTCACCGTGAGCTGGGCGCGATGGGGCACATCGACCATCATCCAACGGGTCAAGCGTTCATAGTGGGCAATGAATCGCTCGAGTTGCACGCGATTCATTTGCAAGTGACCCTGATTAAATCGCTGCTCTTGCTCCTCTCGCCAACAGAGCACGTGGTCAAAGGATTCAGGCTTTAAGTACAACAAGAAGTCAAGATTGGCCAGCCGGCGGTAAGCATCCCGCGCTAGGGCGGCATTAACGTGCTGCCGCCAAACGCCGTCAGGGTCTTCAACCACTTCCAACGCATTGGTGGCCTTGCTGAGGCTGTCCTGAGCCTCCGGCTCAGCGCCAATACACCATCCTTCCACGATCACTAGGTGGCAGGGTCCAACCCATTGGCCCGCAGGCTTTCGATCATCCTCGCCCTTATCAAACACAGGAATCTCAACGACACCCCCTTCGAGCAAAGCGCTCAAGGCCGCCACAAGGCCATCGACCTCATGGGTTCCTGGCACGCCTCGTGTTTTCAGGAGCGGGTGCACTGAGGCAAGCGACCATCGATCTGAGCGAGTGAGATAGAAGTCATCCAAACTCAACACCACCGATTTCATCCCCAACAGCGGTTCCGAAAGGGTTTGCAGCGCATGAGATAGGGTTGATTTACCACTCCCCTGGCTTCCTGCAACGCCAATGGAACGAGCGCCATGCTGCACTGCCTCGAAAAGTTTAATCACCACTTCAACGTATTGGTGATCATCAATACCAGCGGCAACCAAATGAGATTCGATCACCGAGGGCCAATCGGTGCGGAGAAGACTTGGCGCAAAATCATTTTCGGCCATGGCTCTGCCTCAGGCTTCAACCAACTTGAAAGGCGGCATTGCGCGAATCAAGGTCCGACCGTAGCGCTTCGTCTTCAGGCGGTTATCTAAGATGGTCAGGACCCCTTGATCGTTCTCTGATCGAATCAATCGACCCGCCGCTTGGGCGAGTCGGACTGCGGCCATCGGCAATGTGTATTCCATAAAGGCATCCAATCCTTGCGCCTCGAACCACTCGCCCAAGGTCGCACCCATGGGATCATCGGGAACGGCAAAGGGCAATTTACACAGAATAACGTGCTCACAATAAGGCCCAGGCAGGTCAATGCCCTCGGCGAAAGACGACAATCCCAAGATATAGCTCGCAAGACCCTGATCAATCGCCTGTCGATGCGTCTTGAGCATTTCACTTTTGGTGTGCTCACCCTGAATCAAGCATTGTGCCCGTAATTCCTCGGGCAGAGCCTCGACCACGGCGTCCAGTTGTCGCCAAGAGGTACACAAGACCAGCGCACTGGGCGAATCCATCAGCAATGACGGCATCAGCGCAGCAACTTCTTCCGTATGCGCATTCAAATCACTCGCCGAGCTTTGCATGTTCGGAATACGAAGACTCGCTTTGTTCTGATAATCGAACGGGCTTTGATGGATCGCGGTCAATGTGGTGTCTGGCAGCCCCAAATCACGCTGCAGAACGTCAAATCGCCCCGCGGACGACAGCGTAGCCGACGTGAGCACCACACGGGCTTCTGGTGCCCAAAACTGTGCTTGCAGGTCCGACGCGACGGATACTGGGGTTGCTGCAACAAAGAGCTCAGTGCCAACTTCACGCGCCCAGCGTGCGACCGGCACCTCGGGTGCCTCTGCCGCGTGAATATAGGTCCGCGCAAGCGATATCGCCGACTCTAATCGACTCATGAATTGACCGAGCGCTGCGAGCAACTGTTCCAGTTGGCTTTGCAAAACCAGTGAAACAGCGCCCAGCTGCAATTCGCTCGAAGTCCGCACATCGTCCAGTAACTGATGAATGGCTGAGAGGGGTACCGGCCAAGCAGAAAAAAGCTCAATGAGTGCCTCAGGGTGCTCACCATGCTTCAATCGATGTTCTCGAGACCATCGCAAGCCGGGCGCACGCCCCTGCGAATCTAGACTCCCACTTCGAGCCTCCTCCGGATGAATCAGCTCACTCAGCGCGCGCCGCAGCCGAGCAAGCGCATCCAGCGCGACTTCAACCTGCGTTTCAAGTTGTCGTTTTTGTTCGTGAGCCGCAATCGCGCTCAGCCATTGTCCCTCTTCTGCGCAAGCATGATAGGCCTCGAGAACTTTAGGCAGCGCTTCTAGCGCACTCGCTAATCCACCCAGCCCCACACCCTGGCCATGATGATCTCTTGCCTTGTCTAAGAAGTGATGTGCCTCATCAATCACCAACAGAGATGTCTCAGGTTCAGGTAGCGTTTCTCCGTTAATCATCCGATTCGAAAGCAGTAGATCGTGATTCGCGACAATGATGTCAGCCTGGGCGAGCTCTGCTCGCCCAGAGAAAAAGGCACACGCCTTAAAAAACCGGCAGTGCCGGTTGGTACAGCCCGCCCGATCCGTGCTAAGCGCACGCCAATCACTCTCCTCAAATTCTTCGGGCCAGTGATCTCGATCGCCATCCCAACGCTTCTCCATATAGGCATCGAGCAGCTCCCTCAACTTTGGCTCACCCATCGCACCGCCCGAAGGCATTTCGTCAGGAAACAGCGGCGGGATACGCGCTACATCCTCTCGCCCATCAAGGAGCTGATCTAGTTTGATTAGGCAGAGATAACGCCGACGCCCTTTTGCCAAACCGACCTTGAGGGAGAGTCCAAGTGCGGACAAAACCTCCGGCACATCCTTTTGAATCAATTGCTCTTGAAGGGCGAC